>DATIVM010000050.1:0-17677 GCA_035465975.1 Usitatibacter sp. | reverse complement strand
GCAGCAGGCGGCGCTGCGTGTCGTCGGGCGTGGCGCGCCACGCGCCCCAGATGTCGTGATAGCCCGGCTCGATGCCGTAGAGCCGCGCGAGCCGCGCGAGCGCCGTTTCCATCATCGCGCCTCGAGGGTCCACGTCCCGCTCCACGGCGGGAAGCGGCCGTCGCGCGCGCCGCCCTCGACGTGGATCGCTTCGCCCGCGGCCGCCGGGATGCCGCCCGCGTCGTCCCCGGAGAGGTTCGCGCGCAGGTGCAGCCGCGCGCCGTCGCCGAGCGTCCAGTCCACGGCGAGCCCGGCCGCGCCCAGGTTCTCGAAGCGCGCGGAGAATCGCCCGCCCGCGAGGTGCGGCACCACGTGGCGCGCGCGCCGGGCGAGGAGCTCGCGATAGAGCGCGAGCCAGCGCGCGTGCTCGCCCTCGCGGGCCTCCTTCCAGTCGAGCTTCGAGCGCAGGAAAGTCGCCTCGGCGCCGGGATCGGGAATGCGGTCGCGGGCGGCGGGATCGCGGAAGCTCTCGAACGCGGCGAACTCCTGGCGCCGGCCGTCGCGCACGGCCCGCGCGAGGTCGCTGTGGAAATCGCAGAAGTAGAGGAAGGGCGCGCTCGCCGCGAACTCCTCGCCCATGAAGAGCAGCGGGATCGAGGGCGCGAGGAGGAGAACGGCGGTCGCGAGGCGCAGGGCCCGCGGATCGGCGAGCGCGCAGATGCGCTCGCCCAGCGCGCGGTTGCCCACCTGGTCGTGGTTCTGCAGGAACGGCACGAACGCGACGGGCGGGAGGTCGGCGGAAGGCTCGCCGCGCGCCTCTCCGCGGTGATGCGGCGAGGGCTCGCCCTGCCACGCGAAGCCCTCGGCGAGGGCGCGCCCGAGGTGCATCACCGGCCGCGCCGCGTATGCCGCGTAATAGCCGTCGGATTCTCCCGTGGCGAGCACGTGCGCCGCGTGGTGCCAGTCCTCGTTCCACTGGGCCGTGGCGCGCTGCGGCCCGCGCAGGAACCGCGACTGGTTGCGGTCGTTCTCGAGCACCAGGTGCACGTGTCGCTCGCGCCCGGGGCCTTCGGCGAGCGCGCGCGCGATCTCCGCCACGATGTGCGTCGGCGAATCGTCGGCGACGGCGTGAACGGCGTCGAGCCGCAGGCCGTCGAGGTGGACCTCCTCCACCCAGTAGAGCGCGTTGTGCACGAAGAAGTCGCGCACGGTGCGCGCGTGCGGGCCGTCGAAGTTGATCGCCGCGCCCCACGGCGTCCGGTGCGCCGGGTTGAAGAACTGCGGCGCGAAGCGGTGCAGGTGGTTTCCCTCGGGGCCGAAGTGGTTGTACACCACGTCGAGGAGCACCATCAGCCCGCGCGCGTGCGCCTCGGCGACGAAATGCTTGAAGTCCTCGGGCGTTCCGTAGGCCGCGTCGGGCGCGAAAAGGAGCGCCCCGTCGTAGCCCCAGTTGCGGCGGCCGGCGAAATCGGCGACGGGCATCACCTCGAGCGCGGTGACGCCGAGCGCGGCGAGGTGGTCCAGCTTCGACTCGGCGCCGCGGAACGTGCCTTCCGGCGTGAAGGTGCCGAGGTGCAGCTCGTACACCACCGCCTCGTGCCACGGCCTGCCGCGCCACGCGCCGTCGGGCCACTCGAAGGCGCGCGGATCCACCAGCGCGCTCGGGCCGTTCACGTCGCCCGCCTGGCGGCGCGATGCCGGATCGGGCACCGGCGGCCCCGCGTCCACCCGGAACGCGTACGCGGTTCCGGGCGCGAGGCCGTCCACCCGCGTGCCGTGCCAGCCGTCCGCCATCGATTCCATCGCCACTTCGCGCCGCGCGCTCTCCACGCCGAGCACGAGGCGCACCTCGGGCGACGCGGGCGCCCACAGCCGGAAGCGCGCCGCCCCGCCCTCGAGCGCCGCCCCGAAGGGCATCGCGTGCGCGCGCCTCACGGCGGCTCCGGCGGGAGCTGGCGCAGCACCACCAGCGAGCGGCCCTGCAGCGGGTAGCTGCCGTCGGGTCGCGCGCGGTCGGGCGGGACGTCGCCGGTGTCGGTCGAGGTGTCCACCTCGCCGACCCAGCCGCTGCCGACGCCGGGGTCGGGAAGCACGAACTCGATGAGGTCGTGGTGCGCGTTGAAGAGCACCAGGTAGCTCGCGTCGCGCAACGTGCGCCCGCGCTCGTCGGTCTCCGGGAGCCGCTCGCCGTTGAGCCACATGCCGAGGCAGCGCGCGAAGTCCTTCTCCCACTCCTCGGTGGTCATCTCGTGCCCGTCGGGCTTGAGCCACGCCACGTCCTTGCGGCCCTCCTCGCCCACCGGCACGCCCTTGAAGAAGTCGCGGCGGCGCAGGATCGGGTGCGCGCGCCGCAGCCGGATCATCTTCTTGGTGAAGTTGAGCAGGCGCCATTTCGGGTCGTCCCAGTACCAGTCGAGCCAGTTGAGCTCGTTGTCCTGGCAGTAGGCGTTGTTGTTGCCGTTCTGGGTGCGGCTCACCTCGTCGCCGGCGAGCAGCATCGGCACGCCCTGCGAGAGGAACAGCGTGGCGAGGAAGTTGCGCTTCTGCTGCTCGCGCAGCTGCACGATCACGGGGTCGTCGGTGGGGCCCTCGGCGCCGCAGTTCCACGAGACGTTGTTGGTGCTGCCGTCGCGGTTGTCCTCGCCGTTCGCCTCGTTGTGCTTCTCGTTGTAGGAGACGAGATCGTTCAGCGTGAAGCCGTCGTGCGCGGTGACGAAGTTCACGCTCGCGCAGGGGCCGCGGTCGTTCCACGCGTAGAGGTCGGAGGATCCCGTGAGCCGGCGCGCGAAGTCGCCGATCAGGCCGCCGTCGCCCTTCCAGTAGGCGCGCATCGTGTCGCGGTACTGGTCGTTCCATTCGCCCCAGCCGGGCGGGAAGTTGCCCACCTGGTAGCCGCCCTCGCCGAGGTCCCAGGGCTCGCCGATCAGCAGCCGCGGCGAGAGCACCGGGTCCTGCCGCAGCACCGCGAAGAAGTTCGAGATCGGGTCGAAGTGGGGGCTGCCGCGGGCGAGCGCGGTGGCGAGGTCGAAGCGGAAGCCGTCCACGTGCATCTCGGTGGCCCAGTAGCGCAGCGAGTCCACGACGAGCTGCAGCACGCGCGGGTTGCGCAGGTCCATCGTGTTGCCGCAGCCGGTGAAGTCCGCGCTGTAGCGCTTGTCCGCGGCGAGCCGGTAGTAGGAATGGTTGTCGATGCCGCGGAAGCAGAGCGTCGGCCCGTGCTCGTTGCCCTCGCCGGTGTGGTTGTAGACCACGTCGAGGACCACCTCGAAGCCCGCCGAGTGCAGCGTCTTCACCATCGACTTGAACTCGTCGACCGGGTTCGCGACGCCGTAGCGCGCGTCGGGGGCGAAGAAGCCGATGGTGTTGTAGCCCCAGTAGTTCACCAGTCCGCGTTGCACGAGCGGCCGGTCGTCGACGAACGCCTGCACCGGCAGGAGCTCGATCGTGGTCACCCCGAGCGACCTCAGGTGGTCGATGACCTGCGGGGTGGTGAGGCCCGCGAACCTCCCCTTCATCGCCTCGGGCACGTCGGGGTGGCGCTTCGTGTAGCCGCCCACGTGCATCTCGTAGATGACGCGGTCGTTGCACGCGAGGTGCGGACGGCGGTCGTCGCCCCAGCTGAAGGCGGGATCGACCACCTGGCACTTGGGCATCATGGCCGCGTCTTCGCGGCGGTCGAACGAGAGGTCCTCGCGCCGGTGGCCGACGGTGTAGCCGAAGTGCGCGTCGCTCCAGCGGATGTGCCCGACGATGCTCTTCGCGTAGGGATCGAGCAGCAGCTTGTGCGGATTGAAGCGGTGGCCCTTCTCCGGCTGGTAGGGGCCGTGCACGCGGTAGCCGTAGAGCTGTCCGGGGCGCGCCTGGGGCAGGTAGCCGTGCCAGACGAAATCGGTGCGCTCGCGAAGCGCGATGCGTTGCACCTCGCGCCGGCCGCTCTCGTCGAAGAGGCACAGCTCCACCTTCTCGGCGTGGCGCGAGTAGAGCGCGAAGTTCACGCCCTCGCCGTCCCAGGTCGCGCCGAGCGGGTGCGGCGAGCCCTGCCACAGCTCGACGTGCGAGGGCGCCGGCGCCTTCGTCACGCCGCGAGCTCGAGCAGCCCGCGCAGCGGGATACCGATCCAGTCCGGGCGCTGGGCGATCTCGTAGCGCAGCTCGTAGAGCGCCTTCTCGATGAGGAAGAGCTCGAGCAGCGACTGGAATGCCGCGGGGTCGGCGGGCACCGAGGCGAGCCCCCGGGCGGCGCGCACGTAGCCTTCGCGGAAATGCACGGCGGCGTCGCGCTCCCAGCCGGCGACGGCGGCGAGCGCGGATTCCGAGGGCGGCGCGCCCGGCGTGCGGCGCAGCCGGGCCGCGTAGGCCGCGTAGCCGAAGGAGCGCAGCATCCCCGCCACGTCGCGCAGCACGCTCGATTTCGCGCGCCGCTCGGCCACCGGGCGCCCCGGCTCGCCCTCGAAGTCGACGATGATGAAGTCGTCCTGGGCGACCAGCACCTGCCCGAGGTGCAGGTCGCCGTGGAAGCGCGTCTTCACGACGGCGCGGCCCGGCGCCCTCGTCGCGCGGATGCGCGCGCGCAGCTTCTCGCGCCCGCCGGCGAGCGCCGAGGCCTGCTCGCGCGCCGCCGCGTCGAGGCCCGGGATCGCCGTTTCCAGCAGCGCGAAGCTCGCGTCCATCTCCTTCTCGATCGCCGCCTTCCACGCCGCCACGTCGGCGTCGGTGGTCGGCTCCGGGTCGAACGCGGCATCGCCGGTCGTCACGCACAGGGCCCGGTGCAGCTCCGCGACGCGCCGGCCGAGGAGCGCCATGCGACCGAGGTGGAATTCGAACGCCGCGGCCTCGCCCGGGCTCTCCGCGCCGGTCGCGGCCGGATGCGCGGGCGTGAGCATGTTGCCGAGGTGCTGGCAGGTGAGCTGCCACAGGTCGCCCTGGTTCTCGACGAACTTCTGCAGGATCGCGAGCGTCATCGGCTCCTCGCCTTCGCCCACGAACTCCATGGCCCCGAGCACCGGGGCGACGTTGGGGAAGGGCGAGACCTCGGTGAGGAAGCGCCCGAGCTCCAGCTCCGGGTTCACGCCGTCGCGCATCCGGCGGTAGCCCTTGAGGAACAGGCGGTTGCCGAAGAACACGGCGGTGTTGCTCTGCTCGACGGCGGGCACGCGCACCTCGTCGGCGATCGCGGCGGCGTACGCGCGATAGGAGGCGGTCGCGGAGAAGCGCAGCTTGCCCCGGCCGAGCGGCACCTCGAGGTTCGCGCCCATCGAGCGCGCGATGGCGCGCGTGAAGGCCGCGTCGGCGAAGGCGGCGTAGAAGACGCCGACGCGGTCGCGATGGCGCACGCGCACGATGGCGTTGTTGCCGAACTTCTCCATGGGATCGTGGCTGCGCGACTCCCAGTCGAGCCCCAGCGGGATGAAGTACCGCTGGGAGCCGCCGGCCGCGAGATCCACCTCGAGGAAGACGACCGTCCACGTGGCGCCCTCGGCCTTCCACGGCGCGAGCAGGGTGACTCGCGTGTCGCGGACCGCCTCGTTCCTCGCCGCGAACCAGCGCCGCTGGCGCAGGTACGGCAGCAGCACCTCGTCGCGCAGCTTCTCGTGGGAGGCGTGCATGAAGAACTGTCCCGGCTGGGCCGGCGGGCCCGAGCGCTCGAGCACCTGCTGCCAGCCGGGCGCGAGCACGAGCACCGGGATGCGCCGCGTCGCCAGCCGCTCCTCGTGCCATCCGGGCGGCTTGGCGTCCTTCGCGAGGCGGAACGCCATGTAGCCGTGGCCCGCCAGCGTGAAGAGGTAGGGGAGCTTGCCGATCGGCGGGAACGGCTCCTGGCCGAGCAGCTCGACCGGAACGCGCCCCTCGAAGCGCCCGAGGTCCAGCTCCACGGCCTGCGGGACGCGCGAGAGGTTCGCGATGCACAGGATCGCCTCGTCCTGGTGCTCGCGCACGTAGGCGAGGACCTTGCGGTTGCCGGGCTCGAGGAAGGCGATGGTGCCGCGGCCGAACGATTGATGGAGGCGGCGCATCGCGACCAGCCGCCGCGTCCAGTGCAGGAGCGAGGAAGGGTTGCGGCTCTGCGCCTCGACGTTCACCGCCTCGTAGCCGTACACCGGGTCCATCACCGGCGGCAGGTAGAGCGTCTGCGGGTCGGCGCGCGAGAACCCGGCGTTGCGGTCCGGCGACCATTGCATGGGCGTGCGCACGCCGTTGCGGTCGCCGAGGTAGATGTTGTCGCCCATGCCGATCTCGTCTCCGTAGTAGAGGATCGGCGCGCCCGGCATCGTCATGAGCAGGAACGTGATGAGCTCGATCTTCGGCCGGCTGTTCTCCATGAGGGGTGCCAGGCGTCGGCGGATCCCCACGTTCACGCGCATGCGCGGGTCGTTCGCGAAGATGCGGTACATGTAGTCGCGCTCGCGGTCGGTGACCATCTCGAGCGTGAGCTCGTCGTGGTTGCGCAGGAAGATCGCCCACTGGCAGTTGGAGGGGATGGGCGGCGTCTGGGCGAGGATCTCCACCAGCGGATAGCGGTCCTCCATGGCGATCGCCATGTAGAGGCGCGGCATCATCGGGAAGTGGTACGCCATGTGGCATTCGTCGCCCTCGCCGAAGTACTGGCGCACGTCCTCGGGCCACTGGTTCGCCTCGGCGAGCAGCATCCGGCCGCGATAGTTGCGGTCGAGGTCGGCGCGGATGCGCTTGATGACCTCGTGGGTCTCGGGGAGGTTCTCGTTCCCCGTGCCCTCCCGCTCGCACAGGTAGGGAATCGCGTCCAGCCGGAAGCCGTCCACGCCCATGTCGAGCCAGAAGTGCATGGCGCGCAGCACCGCGCGCAGCACGTGCGGATTGTCGAAGTTGAGGTCCGGCTGGTGGCTGAAGAAGCGGTGCCAGTAGTGCTGCTGCGCGACCGGGTCCCACGCCCAGTTGGAGGACTCCGTGTCGGTGAAGATGATGCGCGTGCCCGCGTACTTGTTCGGGTCGTCGCTCCACACGTAGTAGTCGCGCTTGACGCTGCCGGGCGGCGCGCGGCGCGCCGCCTGGAACCAGGGGTGCTGGTCCGAGGTGTGGTTCACCACCAGCTCGGTGATCACGCGCAGCCCCCGGGCGTGCGCCTCGCGCACGAAGCGCCGGAAGTCGTGGCGCGTGCCGTAGGCGGGGTGGACGTTGCGGTAGTCGGAGACGTCGTAGCCGTCGTCGAGCATCGGGCTGGGATAGAAGGGCAGCAGCCAGAGGGTGTTGACGCCGAGGTCGCGCACGTAGTCGAGCTTGCTCGTGAGCCCCGCGAAGTCGCCGATGCCGTCGCCGTTGGAATCGAAGAACGCCTTCACGTGCAGCTGGTAGATGATGGCGTCCATGTACCAGAGCGGGTCGCCCTCGAGGGCCGGGGCGGGCGCCGCTCGCGTGACCGTCCGCGCGTCCATCACGGGTGGCCGGGCGTGACGGCGAAGACGTGCGCCGGGGCGCGGCGCGGGTCGAGCATGACGAAGTTGCGGCTCCCCCACCACGGGTAGCGCTCGCCGGAGAGGAGGTCGTGCACGGTCCACGCGCCGTAGTCGGCGAGGCCGAGCGCCCCGAGGTCCGCGCTCACCCAGCCGGCCTGCGCGTGGTGCGGGTCGAGGTTCACGCACACGAGGATCGCGTCGTCGCCCGCGCGCTTCGAGTAGCACATCAGCAGGTCGTTGTCGGTCGCGTGGAAGGCGAGGCTACAGTCCGACTGCAGCGCCGGGTGCTCGCGCCGGATCGCGTTCACCTTCGCGACGAGGGGGGCGAGGCTCCCCGGCCGGTCCACGTCCCAGCGCTTGATCTCGTACTTCTCGCTCGCGAGGTATTCCTCGCTCGCCTCGTCGCGCGGCAGGTTCTCGCCCAGCTCGAAGGCCGGCCCGTAGATGCCGTAGTTCGCGGCGAGCGTGGCGGCGAGCACCAGGCGCACCGCGAACGCCTCGATCGGCTGGTGGCGCAGGTGCCGCGGCAGGATGTCCGGCGTGTTGGGCCAGCAGTTGGGGCGGAAGTACTCGCGCGACTCCGCCTGCGTGAGCTCGGTGAAGTACTCCGTGAGCTCCCGCCTGGTCACGCGCCAGGTGAAGTACGTGTACGACTGGGTGAAGCCGACCTTCGCGAGGCGGTGCATGACGCGCGGGCGCGTGAACGCCTCGGAGAGGAACAGCACGCGCGGATGCTCGCGGTGGATGCCCGCGATCAGCCACTCCCAGAACGCGAAGGGCTTGGTGTGCGGGTTGTCCACGCGGAAGATCTCCACGCCCTCGCCGATCCAGAACTCGAACACCTCGCGCAGCGTCTGCCACAACGCGCGCCAGTCGCGCGTCTCGAAGTCGATCGGGTAGATGTCCTCGTATTTCTTGGGCGGGTTCTCGGCGAACTGCACGCTGCCGTCGGGCCGGCGCTTGAACCATTCGGGGTGCTGCGTCACCCAGGGATGGTCGGGCGCCACCTGCAGCGCGATGTCGAGCGCGATCTCCATGCCGCGGCCGCGCGCCGCCGCCACCAGCCGGCGGAAGTCCTCGTGCGTGCCGAGCTCGGGATGGATCGCGGTATGCCCGCCTTCGCGCGCGCCGATGGCCCAGGGGCTGCCGACGTCGAAGGGCTGCGCGACGGTCGCGTTGTTCGGCCCCTTGCGCTGGGTGCGGCCGATGGGATGGATCGGCGGCAGGTACAGCACGTCGAAGCCCAGGGCACGGATGCGGTCCAGGTTGCGCTCCACGTCGGCGAGCGTGCCGTGGCGGCCGGGCTGCGCCGACATCGAGCGCGGGAAGCACTCGTACCAACTGCCGAAGCGCGCGCGCTCCCGGTCGACCCAGGCGGGGAAGCTCACCGACTGCGCCGCGCCCGCGCGCGGCGCATGGCGCTGCGCGAGCTCGAGGCGCGAATCGTCCATGGCGATCTCGTGCAGCTTCTCGGGATCCGTCTCCTCGCGCAGCTGCCGCGCCCAGCGGACGAGGTCGTCGCGCGTGGCGCCCTCGGCGCTGGCGATGCTCTCCGCGATGAGGTCGCTCCCCATCTGGGCGTGCAGCCGCAGGTCCCCCGGATCGGTGCGGCGCAGGTACGCGTCGCGCCACGTCGCCAGGGGGTCGATCCAGCACACGACGCCGTACTGCCACATGCCGAGGCGGTCCACGGCGAAGCGCGCGCTCCAGCGGTCGTTGCCGAGCGGCTCCATGGGCACCGCGCTCCACGACGTGTCGCCCGGTCCGCGGTAGCGCACCTCGCAGGCGACGCGCTCGTGGCCGTGCGCGAAGCAATCGGCGGCGACCACGATCTCCTCGCCCACCGCGCGCTTGATCGCGAAGCGCCCGCCGTCCACCTGCGGCGACACGTTCTCCACGATCGCCGCGGGCGCGAGGGCCTCGCGGACCGGCGCGCGCGAGAGGTCGTTCACGGCGCCGCCTCCGGCACGAAGAGCGAGAAGGAAAGGGGCGGGAGCGTGATCTCGACCGAGTGCGGGCGGCCGTGCCACGGCGCGGGCCTCGCCTCGACGCCGCCGAGGTTGCCCACGCCGCTCCCGCCGTAGAACGGCGCGTCGGAGTTGAGCGCCTCGCGCCAGCGGCCCGGCAGCGGCACGCCGACGCGGTAGCCGTAGCGCGCGATCGGCGTGAAGTTGCACGCGGCGAGCACCGGCGAGCCGTCCTTCGAGAGGCGCAGGTACGTGAGCACGCTGTCATCGCTGTCGTTCATGTCCACCCACTGGAAGCCCTCGGGGGAGAAGTCCACCTCGTGGAGCGCCGGAATGTCGCGGTAGGCGCGGTTGAGGTCGCGCAGCCAGTGCTGGATGCCGGCGTGGTCGGTCTCGTGGGTGAGCGACCAGTCGAGCTCGCGCTCGTGGTGCCATTCGCGCCACTGGCCGATGTCGCCGCCCATGAAGAGCAGCTTCTTCCCCGGGTGCGACCACATGTAGCCGTAGAGCAGCCGCAGGTTCGCGAACTTCCTCCAGCGGTCGCCCGGCATCTTGTCGATCAGCGAGCGCTTGCCGTACACCACCTCGTCGTGGGAGAGCGGCAGGATGAAGTTCTCCGAGAACGCGTACCACAGCGAGAAGGTGAGCTCCGAATGGTGGTAGCGGCGGTGGATCGGGTCGCGCGAGAAGTAGTCGAGCGTGTCGTGCATCCAACCCATGTTCCACTTCATCGAGAAGCCGAGCCCGCCCGCGTGCACCGGGCGCGAGACCTGCGGCCAGGCGGTCGATTCCTCCGCTATTGTGCGCGTGTCGGGGAAGTCGCGCCCGAGGCCCACGTTGAGCTGCTTGAGGAACGTGATCGCCTCGAGGTTCTCCTTGCCCCCGTAGGCGTTCGGGATCCACTCGCCCGCCTTGCGCCCGTAATCGAGGTAGAGCATCGAGGCCACCGCGTCCACGCGCAGCCCGTCGATGTGGTACTTCTCGAGCCAGAAGTGGGCGCTCGAGGAGAGGAAGGCGCGCACCTCGTGCCGGCCGTAGTTGAAGATCGCGCTCTTCCATTCCGGGTGGAAGCCCAGGCGCGGATCGGCGTGCTCGTAGAGGTGAGTGCCGTCGAAGCGCGCGAGGCCGTGCGGGTCGTCGGGAAAGTGCGAGGGCACCCAGTCGAGGACGACGCCGATGCCGTGGCGGTGCAGCACGTCCACCAGGTACATGAAATCCTGCGGCGTGCCGTAGCGCGAGGTGGGCGCGAAGTAGCCGGTGGTCTGGTAGCCCCACGAGCCGTAGAACGGGTGCTCGGTGATCGGCATCAGCTCCACGTGCGTGAAGCCCAGCCACTGCACGTACTCGGCGAGGGGCTGCGCGATCTCGCGGTAGCCGGGAAGCCGGCCGGAGGCGCTGCGGCGCCAGGAGCCGAGGTGCACCTCGTAGACCGAGCAGGGCGCGTCGAGCGCGTTGCGCTTGGCGCGCTCGCGCATCCACTCGCCGTCGCCCCACTCGTAGTCGAGCCGCCACGCGCGCGAGGCGCTCGCCGGCGCGACCTCGGTGTAGAACGCGATCGGGTCGGCGCGGTCCTCGCGCCGGCCGTGGCTGTTGGTGATCGAGTACTTGTACGACTGCCCCGCGCGCACGCCGGGGACGTCCGCCTCCCAGATGCCCGACTGGTCCCAGCGCGAATGGAGCACGTCGACGCCCGGCTTCCAGCCGTTCCATTCGCCGATCACGGAGACCGCGCGCGCGTTGGGCGCCCACACCGCGAAGTGCGCCCCGCCGTCGGCCGCGAGCTGGCATCCCAGCTGGCGGTACAGGTTGGCGTGGGTGCCTTCCTTGAAGAGGTAGATGTCGTGCTCGGTCAGCATCGCCATGGCGCCGGGAGGTCCTCGACGCTCAGTGCAGATGCTGCAGCGGCTGGCCGAGCATGGCGGGCGTGATGAGCGTCACGCCCTTTTCGGTGACGTGGAAGCGCTTGCGGTCCTCGTCGGGGTCGACGCCCGCGCGCAGCCCCGGCGGGATGCGCGTGCCCTGGTCCACCACCACGCGCGAGAGGATCGCGCCGCGGCCCACCTCCACTTCGGGGAGCAGCACCGCCTCGTTGATGGTGCAGTAGCTGTGGATGCGAACGCGCGAGAAGAGGAGCGAGTTGCGCACGGTCGATCCGCTCACGATGCAGCCGCCCGAGACCATGGAATCGACCGCCGCGCCGCGCCGTCCGTCCTCGTCGAACACGAACTTGGCGGGCGGCAGCTGCTCCTGGAAGGTCCAGATCGGCCACGCGTCGTCGTAGAGGTTCAGCGCCGGCGAGACCCGGGTGAGCTCGAGGTTCGCCTCCCAGAACGCGTCGATCGTGCCGACGTCGCGCCAGTACGGCGTGCCGTCGGTGAATTGCGCGCAGCTGTCGCTCAGGCGGTGCGCGTACACCTGCGCCTGGTTGCGCAGCAGCTTCGGGATGAGGTCGTGGCCGAAGTCGTGGCCCGACTCCTCGTCCATCGCGTCGTCCACCAGCTCGTCGTAGAGGAACTCGGAGTTGAAGACGTAGATGCCCATGCTGCCGAGCGCGGCGCCCGGGCGGCCGGGGATCGGGCGCGGGCGCTCGGGCTTCTCCTCGAAGCCGATCACGCGCAAGCCGCGGTCCACCTCCATCACGCCGAGCTGCCCGGCGGCCTCCTCGAGCGGCGCCTCGACGCAGCCCACCGTCATGTCGGCTTCGCGGTCGACGTGCTCGTAGAGCATGCAGGTGTAGTCCATCTTGTAGATGTGGTCGCCCGCGAGCACCAGCACGTAGCGCGGCGCGTGCCGGCGCAGGACCTCCAGGTTCTGGTAGATCGCGTCCGCCGTGCCCTTGTACCAGTCGCAGGTGTGGCTCTGTTGCGCCGGCAGGAGCTCGATGAACTCGTTGAACCGCCCGTCCAGGAAGGACCATCCCTTCTGCACGTGGTTGATCAGCCCATGGGAATGATACTGCGTCGCGACGCCGATGCGGCGAATCCCGGAATTGATGCAGTTCGAGAGCGCGAAGTCGATGATGCGGAACTTGCCCCCGAACGGCACCCCGGGCTTCGCGCGCCCGGCGGTGAGCGGTCCCAGCCGGGAGCCGCGTCCCCCGGCGAGCACCACCGCGACGGTCTGGCGCGCGAGCTGCGCCATCGTGGAGCGGTCGGGCGCCGCGCGCGGCGCGCCTCGGCGGCCGGGCAGCGTGTGCAGTTCGTCGCTCGTGCGCGCCATCGCGGCTTCCCGTTCTCGTGTCGTTCGTGGGGTGGAATGCGATTCGACCGGGGGCGGCGCGCAAAGATTCAGCGTGGCCCGTCGGGGCTCCCTCGCCGCCATGATGGACGAACGCGCTCAGGCGCGCCGTAGGAGGCGTCCTACGCCTTCCCTTTCGCGGTCGCGCGCGCGGTCCACGCGCGCGAGCTCCACGAGCACGGGTGCGGCGCCCGAGCGGCGCGACCACACCAGCGCTTCGCCGGCGCGCGGATCGCGCAGCGCCTCGGGCGGCGCCGGCACGTCGAGCGCGCGCGCGATCGCCTCGATCTCGGCGCCCGCGCCCTCCCCGCTCGCGACGATGGCGTTCGCCGCGGCGAGGAGCCCGGGCGGAAGGCGGCGCGCCTCGGCCGAGACGTAGATCGTGTTCTGCGCGGGCGCGATCGCCACCTCGTCCCTCAGCCCGTGCGGCGGGAGCGCGTGCCGCGCCTCGTCCACCACGATCCAGTGCGGCCGGCCGGTCGATTCCTGCAGCGCCGCGAGCCGCCGCACGAGGTCGGCGATGAAGGGCGGGCGCTCGCGATCGGGCACGGCGGCGAGCGAGACGACGACGTGGATGTCGGGCTTCCCGAGCGCGGTGAGCACCTCGACCGTGTCGGGCGCGCGCTCTGCGCCGCCGATGACGAGGGCCGGCGCGAAGTCGGCGTAGTGGCCGCGCGTATCCACCACGCAGAGCTGGTAGCCCATCGCGCAGGCGCGCTCGACGAGTCCGGTCACGAGCGTGGTCTTGCCGCTGCGCGGGCGTCCCGCGGCCACCATCGTGCCGCCCGCGCCCGGGAGCGCGAACGGCGCGCCGTGCGCGTCGCGTCCCAGCAGCAGCGCGCGGCGCGGGGCGCGCGGCGGCGTGCGCCCGAGGTCCGACTCGATGAGGTCCGCCACCACCTCGAGCACGCCGTCGCCGTGGCTCTCGCGCGTGACGCGGTCGGCCTTCGCCTTGAGCGTCTCGATGGCGTTCGCCACCGCGACCGAGTACTCGGCCGATTCGAGCAGCGCGTGGTCGTTCTCGCCGTCGCCCGCGGCGACCAGGTTGCGCGGCGAGAGCGCGAGCTCGTCGAGCGCGACCGCGAGGCCGCTCGCCTTGGTGACCCCGGCGGGGAGCACCATCACCGCGCCCTTGTTGAAGATCACCTGGCGCTCGAGGCCCAGCTCCTTGATCGCCTCGATCACCGCCGTCTCGTGCGGGACGACCGTGGCGACGATCGAGCGGCCGACCGATAGCGGCACGCCGCGCGCGCGCAGCCGCTGCACGAGCTCGGCGGGCGGCGGGTCCCCGAGCTGCTCGCGCTCGCCGCTTCCGGGCCGGTAGAGGAGCGCGCCGTTCTCGGCGACCACGCGGTCGAAGAGCGTCACGCGCGGGAAGATGGAGAGCAGCTCCTCGAGCTCGCGGCCGGTGACGAGCAGGAGCTTGCGGCCGGTCCCGCGCAGCCGGGCGAGCCCGTCGAGCACGTGCGGCGGCACCACCCCGTCGCGGGCGATGGTTCCGTCGAAATCGAGGGCGACGGCGGTGTAGCGCATTGAACCGAGCTGCTCCGGGCGGGTCTTTCGGCAACAACTCCCCGAGGTCATGCCCGTGGGCAAGGACGGCCGGAACGCAACCCTGGGCATCGACATCGGCGGCACGAAGAGCCTCTACGCGCTCTTCGACGACAGGTTCGAGATCGTCGCGCAGGAAAAGTTGCGCACCCATCCGGACAAGGGCGGCGTGAAGGGCTTCTCGCGCGCGATGCGCAAGTCGGTTCAGGCGCTGGTGGAGGAGGCCGAGAGGCGCGGCCTCGCGCTGCGCGCGGTGGGCGTGGGCTGCGCCGGCGACATCGACATGCGCGAGGGCGTGGTGCGCTCCTCGCCCAACATCGCCTTCCTCGACGATTATCCGTTCCGCGCGCGGCTCGAGAAGCTCACGGGCGCGAAAGTCTTCGTCGGCAACGACGTACGCGCCGGACTCTACGGCGAGCTCACGCTGGGCGCCGCGCGCAAGGCGCGCCACGTGATCGGCGTCTTCCTCGGCACCGGCGTGGGCGGGGCGCTCGCCATCGACCGGCGCCTGCACCTGGGCGCCGGCGGCCTCGCGGGCGACATCGGCAACTACGTGCTGCACGCCTCCGGCCAGCCCGAGCAGGCGCCGCGCCCCGAGATCCTCGACAACGTCGCCAGCCGCCCGGCGATCGCGGGCGACGCGGCGGCGCTCGCGGCGAAGCGCTGGGCGCCGAAGCTGCGCGAGAAGGCGGGCACCGACGTCACCGACATCCGCAGCGGCGACCTCGCCGAGGCGATCCGGCAGGGCGACAAGGCGGTGGAGAAGCTCGTGCGGAGCCGCGCGCGCGTGGTGGGCGCGGCGATCTCCAACCTCGTCGACTTCCTCAATCCCGACATGGTGGTGCTCGGCGGCGGGCTGGTCGAGGCGATGCCGCGGCTCATCCGGCGCGAGGTGGCGAAGGCCGTGGAGGCGCACGCGACGCCGAAGGCCGCGCGCGCCGCGCGCATCGTCGTCGCGAAGCTCCACGACCACGCGGTCACCGCCGGCGCCGCCAAGCTCGCGCTCGACATGACCGGCGCCAAGCAGGCGCCGATCGACCTCGGCTGAGGCGGCCGTCAACCGGCGCGATCCGCGTGCCGTTCTCGGAAGGGCCCACACAACCCCACAGGGAGGCCCCATGCAGCTCGACGCCGCACTGCCCATCGTCCGCGCGCTCGCCGACGGCGTGAATCCCGTCACCGGCGAGGCGTATCCCGAAACCAGCCCGTACGCGGAGCCGCGCACGCTGCGAGCGCTCTATTCCGCGGTGGACCTCATGGCGCGCGAGGTGGAGCGCGAGAAGCGCCGCGAGCGCCTGCCCGCCAACTTCGGCAAGCCCTGGACCGAGGGCGAGGATCGCGCGCTCATCGCCGAGTTCGATGCCGGCGCCACGATCCCGGAGATGGCGCGCAAGCACCTGCGCACCCACAGCTCCATCCGCCTGCGCCTGGAGAAGCTCGGCAAGATCCAGCCGGCCGCCGCCGAGTGAGGCGGTCCCCCCGCGCTCCCGCGTTCGCGGGAGTGTCTTCGGCGGCGGCCTGTTCGCCCCCGCGTGCCCGCGGCGGCGGGAATCGTTTCGGCGCGGGCTAGTCCTTCTTCAGCCTGAGCGCCGCGGAGTTCATGCAGTAGCGCAGCCCCGTGGGCTCGGGCCCGTCGGGGAAGACGTGGCCGAGGTGCGCGTCGCAGCGTGAGCACAGCACCTCGGTGCGCCGCGCGAACCAGCTCCGGTCCTCCTTCTCCGCCACCGCGTCCTTCGCGATCGGCTGCCAGAAGCTCGGCCATCCGGTGCCCGACTCGAACTTGGTGTCGGAGCGGAAGAGGTCCTGCCCGCAGCACACGCACTGGTAGGTGCCCGCGTCGTCGCAGTCGTGGTACTCGCCCGTGAAGGCGCGTTCGGTGCCGTGCTGGCGCGTCACCTGGTACTGGCGCGGCGTGAGCTGCGCCTTCCATTCCGCGTCGGTCTTCACCACCTTGTCCGGCTGCTTCGTCTCGTCGTTCACGGCTCCGCCCTTGTCGTCCCGGGGATACAGGGATCCCTGCATTCATTCTAATCGCGGGCCGCCCCGGCCCGCCGGGCGATTCGACGCTTGCGTGCGTTATCCTGTGCGCACCTTGAACGCGCCGCATCCCTATCGCGCGGTCTTCACCGACCGCAACCTCGCCGTCATCCTGCTGCTCGGCTTCTCCTCGGGGCTGCCGCTCGCGCTCACCGGCGGGACGCTGCAGGCGTGGATGACGGTCGACGGCGTGGACCTCTCCACCATCGGCATCTTCACGCTGGTGGGCATTCCCTACACCTGGAAGTTCCTCTGGTCGCCGGCCATGGACCGGTTCGTGCCGCCGTTCCTCGGGCGGCGGCGCGGCTGGCTCGTCGTGACCCAGCTCGCCCTCGCCGCCGCGATCGCCATCATGGCGACCCTCACGCCCCGCGGGCAGCTCGGCGCGATCGCCGCCCTCGCGCTCGCGGTCGCGTTCCTCTCCGCCTCCCAGGACATCGTGGTGGACGCGTACCGCACGGACATCTCGACGCCCGAGGAGCGCGGGCTCGCGGGCGCGCTCGGCGTCGTCGGCTATCGCGTCGCGATGCTGGTCTCGGGGGCGCTCGCGCTGGTGCTCGTCGCCGGCTCCGGGATGCTCCCGGCGCTCGGGTGGCGCGGCACGTATTTGCTCATGGCCGCGCTCATGGCGGTGGGCGTCGTCGCCACGCTCCTCGGCCGCGAGCCGGCGCTCGCCGCGCCGCCGCCGCGCACGCTGCGCGAGGCGGTGGTGGAGCCGCTGCGCGAGTTCTTCTCGCGGCCCGGCGCGTGGTGGATGCTGCTCCTCCTCGTCCTCTACAAGCTGGGCGACGCCTTCGCGGGCTCGCTCACCACGGCGTTCCTGCTGCGCGGCGCCCACTTCTCGCTGGAGGACGTGGGCTACGTGAACAAGGCGGCGGGGCTCGCCGCGACCATCGTCGGGGTCGTCTTCGGCGGCGCGATCATGGTGCGCCTGGGGCTCTACCGCTCGCTGATGGCGTTCGGGATCCTGCAGGCGGCCTCGCTCCTCACGTTCATGTGGCTCGCGCTCGCCGGAAAGAGCTATCCCATCATGGTCTTCGCGGTGGGCTTCGAGAACCTCGCCGCGGGGATGGGCACGGCCGCCTTCGTCGCGCTCCTCATGGCGCTCTGCGACCACCGCTTCACGGCGACCCAGTACGCGCTGCTCTCGGCGCTCGCGACCTTCGGCCGCGTCTACGTGGGCCCCGCCGCCGGCTACGCCACGGATCCCCGCTACCTGGGCCTGCCGTGGTCGACGTTTTTCCTCTGCACGTTCATCATCGCGTTGCCGGGCCTCGCTCTCCTCGCCTGGAAGCGGCCCGCCATCGAAGCGCTCGACCGGAGAACCTAGGCATGCCGAGCAAATCCGCCATGTTCAGCACGGACCTCGTCCCCCTCACCCAGCCGCTGCCCGCCTCGATCGCGGCGAGCATCGGCACCACCCTCGCCCGGCACGCCTATCTCGACTGGGTGCTCGGGCAGGTGATGTACAGCCTGA
>DATIVM010000049.1:0-3505 GCA_035465975.1 Usitatibacter sp. | reverse complement strand
GGGATAGAGGTCGAGCACCAGCCGGTGCTTGTACTCGCCCGCGGGCGCGAGCGGAAAGATCGACGGCTTCACCTCGGTGCGCAGGTCGAACACGATGCGCACCACGTTCGGGCGGTTCACCGCGACGCGCACGCCCTTGATGTACGGATCGTCCGCGGCCACGCGCGAAGGCAGCGACTTCAGCTCCGCGTCGAGCTCCACGCCCTCGAGGTCCACCACGAGGCGCTGCGGATCGTCGAGGAAGAAATGGCTCTCGTGCAGCGCGTGAGCGCTTTCGAGCGTGACGCGCGTGTACTCCTGCGCCGGCCACACGCGCGAGGCGAGGATGCGCTCGGCGGAGAACGCGGGATATGCCGCGGCGAGGAGCGCCGCGATGACGAGGTACTTCAGGAGCTCGAGGGCGAAGGCGTGGGACGGTAGCGCTCGGCGAGGAGCGCCAGGCATTTTTGCCCGCGCACGGAGTTGTACGTGAAGCTCGCGTTGCGCCCGGAGCCGCTTGCCTCCAGCGTGATTTCCAGGTCCGCGGGCGGCACCGATCCCGCCGCTTTCTCCGGCCACTCGATCAGGCTCACGCTGTGCCCGTTGAAGCTCTCCCGAAAGCCGGCGTCGATCCATTCCCTCGGGTCGTGGAATCTATAAAAATCAAAGTGATGCAAGTCTAACCTCGAAAAGGCATAAAGTTCAACCAGGGTGTAGGTCGGGCTTCGCACCGCACCGGCGTAGCCCAGCCCGCGCAAGACCCCCCGCACCAGCGTCGTCTTGCCCGCGCCGAGCTCGCCTCGCAGGTACACGATCAGCCCCGGCTCGAGACAGGGCGCGAGCGCGCGGCCGAGCTCGAGCGTCGCGGCCGCGTCGGGAAGGAAGGTTTTCGGCGCTACCATCGAGGGATGGACGTCGCGGTGGATGGGCTCTCGATCGAGGAACGCGTGAAGCGCTGGGGCCGCGAGCTGGGCTTCGACGCCGTCGCGATCACGGGCACCGATCTCGCCGAGGAGGAAGCGCGGCTCCTCGAGTGGCTCGCGCGCGGCTGGCACGGCGAGATGGATTATATGGCGCGGCACGGGGCGCGGCGTGCGCGACCCGCGGAGCTCGTACCGGGGACGCTCTCCGTCATCAGCGTGCGGCTCGACTACTCCGTGCGCGGCGCGCGCGATTCGTGGGAGGCGCTCGAGGACGCGGAGGGCGCCTTCGTCTCGCGCTACGCGCTCGGCCGCGACTACCACAAGGTGCTGCGCGCGAAGCTCCAGGCGCTCGCCGACCGCATGACCGCCGAGCTCGGTCCCTTCGCCTACCGCGTGTTCACCGACAGCGCGCCGGTGATGGAGGTCGCGCTCGCGACGCGCGCCGGCCTCGGATGGCGCGGCAAGCACACGCTCGCCCTCTCGCGCGAGGCGGGCTCGCTCTTCTTCCTCGGCGAGCTCTTCGTCGCGCTGGACCTCGAGCGCGACCAGCCGGTGAGCGCGCACTGCGGAAGCTGCGAGCGCTGCATCCGCATCTGCCCGACCAACGCGATCGTCGCGCCCTACCAGCTCGACGCGCGCCGCTGCATCTCGTATCTCACCATCGAGCACCACGGCCCGATCCCCGAGGCGCTGCGGCCGCTCATGGGAAACCGCATCTACGGCTGCGACGATTGCCAGCTCGTGTGTCCGTGGAACAAGTACGCGAAGGCAGCGGACGATCCCGACTTCGCGGTACGCAACGGCCTCGACGACGCGCGGCTCGTCGATCTCTTCGCCTGGAGCGAGGAGGAGTTCGAGCGGCGCCTCGAAGGCTCGCCGATCCGCCGCATCGGCCACGAGCGATGGCTGCGCAACATCGCGGTGGCGCTGGGCAACGCGCCCACGTCGCCGCAGATCGTCGCGGCGCTGCGGCGGCGAGCCGGCCATCCTTCGGCGCTGGTGCGCGACCATGTAGCATGGGCGCTTTCGCGCCACGGGGGCTGAAGCGCCGTCGCCTCGCGCGGTCCCGCGCCGCTCGCAATGAAGAACAACGCTTCCCTCGCCATCCCCCGCGGCGTCTGGATCCTCGGCTTCGTGAGCCTGCTGATGGACATCTCCTCCGAGATGATCCACGGGCTCCTTCCCGTGTATCTCACCGCGGTACTCGGCGCGAGCGCGCTCGCGGTAGGCCTCATCGAGGGCGCGGCGGAATCCACCGCCCTCATCGTGAAGGTGTTCTCGGGCGCGCTTTCCGACCGCTGGCACAAGCG
The DNA here is from genome assembly GCA_035465975.1 of Usitatibacter sp. Taxonomy (GTDB): domain Bacteria; phylum Pseudomonadota; class Gammaproteobacteria; order Burkholderiales; family Usitatibacteraceae; genus Usitatibacter. The sequence continues at coordinate 1,293 of DATIVM010000049.1, read as the reverse complement.
GCAGGCGGTCGCGGCCACCGGCTACGGCTTGGCGGCGTTCACGAAGCCGCTCTTCGCGCTCGCCACCGGTCCCGGGCTCGTGTTCTTCGCGCGCTTCGTCGACCGCATCGGCAAGGGAATCCGCGGCGCGCCGCGCGACGCCCTGATCGCGGACCTCACGCCGAAGGAGATTCGCGGCGCGGCGTTCGGCCTGCGGCAGACGCTCGATACGGTCGGCGCGTTCGCGGGGCCGCTCCTCGCGATCGCCCTCATGCTCGCGTGGCACGACGACTTCCGCGCGGTGTTCTGGGTCGCCGTCGTCCCCGGGATCGCCTCGTTCCTCCTCATCGCGTTCGGCGTGCGCGAGCCGCGCGCGCCGGTCGGCGCGCCCGCGGCGGCGAAGCGCGAGGTGCGCTTCGACCGCGAAACGCTGCGCACGCTCGGTCCCGCGTTCTGGGGCGTCACGGCGGCGGGGGCGGCGCTCGCGCTCGCGCGCTTCAGCGAGGCGTTCCTCGTGCTGCGCGCGTCGGATCTGCATCTCGGCGAGGCCTATGCGCCGGCGGTTCTCGTCGTGATGAACGTGATCTACTCGCTCGCCGCCTATCCGGTCGGCCGGATGGCCGACCGCGTGGCGCCGCGCGTCCTCCTCTTCTGGGGTGTCGCCTTCCTCGTCGCCGCCGATGCCGTGCTCGCCGTCGCGAACCATCTCGCCTTCGCGTGGATCGGCATCGCGCTGTGGGGCCTGCACATGGGATTCACGCAGGGCGTCCTCGCGGCGATGGTCGCGCATTCCGCGCCGCCGCAGCTGCGCGGCACCGCGTTCGGCGTCTTCAATCTCGCGGGCGGCATCGCGATGCTCGTCTCGAGCGCTCTCGCGGGCGCCCTGTGGAGCTGGGCAGGGCCGGCGGCGACGTTCTGGGCCGGCGCCTTCTTCGCGGTCGCCTGCGCCGCGATCACGAAGCTCGCCGTACGCTAGGGAACATCGCCCGGCGCGGGCGCGTCGAACGCGCAACCGATCGGAACGGGGAACGCCATGAAGCTCGCCGCATCCGCCCTCGCCCTCTCGCTCGCCGCTTCCTGCGCCGCCCAGGCGCGCATCGAGCTCGAGCGGCTGAAGCTCCCACCCGGCTTCGAGGTCTCCGTGTTCGCCGAGAACGTGCCCGGCGCGCGCTCGATGGCGCTCGGCGACAAGGGGACGCTCTTCCTGGGAACGATCGGCGAAGGACGCGTCTACGCGATCGCCAACGACGGGAAGAAGGCGACGAAGGTCGTGACGATCGCGCGCGGGCTGAACATGCCGAACGGCGTCGCGGT
>DATIVM010000048.1:0-15870 GCA_035465975.1 Usitatibacter sp. | reverse complement strand
AGGACCACCACCGTGAGGTTGAGCGCCATGTGCATGGTCGCCGTGTGCTTGATGCGCGCGTCGGTGAGCGAGGCGTAGTCGGTGAAGCCGAAAATCGCGGCGATGAGGGCGCCGACGATGCCGCCGATCATGGTGTAGTAGGCAACCGTCGCCCACGGATCGATGTTGCCGCTGGCGAGGCACACGATGTCGAAGACGAACGAGAGGATGAAGCCGCCGATCGCGATCGGCACCACCATCGGGTGGATCGGGTGGCCGGCGATGCTCGCGGGCGTGCGCATGATGACCTCCGGTTTGGGGTGTATGCGCTTTGGATGAAGCGGATGAGGGGCTCGTTCCCGCGCGCGCCGCGGGGCCATGATCCGTTCGGCGTGGGAACGCGGCGCAACGCCGCGGGCGTCAACGCTCGGGACGGAGGAGCACGCCCTCGAGGAACGCCCGCTGCCACGCGGTCCACAGCGCGAGCGGGACCAGCGCCGGCAGGATGAGCGAGCCGAGCTGGTAGGCGACGGCGGCCACCTCGCCGCGCATGCCCTGCAGTCCCGCCTGCGCGGCGAGCGCGGGTGTCGAACGCAGGATCTGCGCGAGCGCGTCGAACGCGATGCCCCACGCCTGGAACGGCAGCAGGATCGCCGCGCCGAGCACGAGACGGGTCCAGCGCGCGCCGCTCGCGAGCAGCAGCGCCGCGAGGAGCGGCACGCCGTAGCCGTAGAGCAGCGGATTCACCTCGAGGACCAGGTTGCCCGTGCGCCCGCCCTCGGTGACCTGGAGCGAGGTGACGTAGGTCACCAGCCGCGCTTGGAGCTCCATCGCATCGACCAGCCCGTCGTGCCACAGGTCGAGCAGGATGCGCGCGAGCCACGCCGCGGGGCGGTCGTACCATGGCGCGATCGCATACCAGGCGGCGAAGCAGGGGACGAGCCACGCGAGCACGCGCAGCGCGAAGCGCCAGATGGGATCACGCAGCCGCACGGCTCGGCGCCGGAGCGCGGACCCATCTGAGCCACAGCAGCCAGACCACCATGGCGTCCACCATGATGAGCGCCTGCCATACGTAGAGATGGGCCCACTCGAACGCCGCGAGGCTCCACTGCCCCAGGTAGAAGAGCGTGATCACGCGCAGCACGTTGGCGAGCTGCACCGCGAGCACGCCCCCGAGGACCCCGGCGAGCTTGCGCAGCCACGGCGCGCGGAACGCGAGGATGGCGGCGACGAGCACGATGGACGCCTCCACGCCGTTGCATCCCGATTCGATCGCCACCGCGAAGCCGTTGCTGGTGCTGCGGATCACCTCGCCCGCGGCCGCGGCATGGCCGTCGAAGGCGGTGATGAGCGCGGCGCAGACGTGCGCGAGCTCGCGCGTCCACGGCATCACGAACGCCTGCTGCACGGGCGGCGTGAGCTCCGCGGTGAACAGGCCGAGGACGATGAGCGCGAAGGCGGCGAGGAAGCGAAGCACCGACGCAGTCTAGCAAACGGGGGCGCCGCTCGACGCCGGCCGCTCGCGGGGAAGCGCCGGTCGCAATGGAATGGCGCCCCGAACACGAATCGAACGTGCGACCTGCCCCTTAGGAGGGGGCTGCTCTATCCACTGAGCTACCGGGGCGCTGCGGCGGAAATTATCGCACGCGGGGGTCGGCAGTTCGCGACGGGCGCAAGGACGACGCCGTGCGAATGTGACCCGCCAAACATCGCGTCCCTTTCGAGCCTCGCTTGACGCGGTAGGAGGGCCGGACAATACTGCCGCCGCGGCGCTTCGTGCGTCGCGAAAACCAATAACACGACCCGGGAGGGGCCATGAAGCGCACTCGCTTTGCGACCGGATTCGCGTCCGCGTTGCTGATTTTCCTTTCCACGCTGCCGATTTCCGCGCCCGCCGCCGCCGCTGATCCGTTCGTCCCGATCCTCCTGCGCGCGGATGCCGAAGGCCCGCACCTGGTCATCGACGGCGCCAACTTCGGCGTCGGCAAGGCGCCGGTCGTCACGCTCAGCGGTGTGGGGCTCGCCGTCGACGCGTTCACGCCGACGGGCATCATCGCGACGCTGCCCGCGGGGACGGATCCCGCGACGTACCTGCTCATGGTCACCACCTTCAAGTCCGCGAACGACCCGGCCGGCTCGACGGCCACGATGAACGTCACCCTGGGCGCGGTCGGCCCGCAGGGGCCGCAGGGCGAGAAGGGCGACAAGGGCGACATGGGGGCCACAGGCGCGCAGGGACTCAAAGGCGACAAGGGCGATCAGGGCCCACCCGGTGCGACGGGCGACAAGGGCGACAAAGGCGATCCCGGTGTACCGGGGACAAACGGCGCCTCGCCTACGATCGCGCAATTCGGGCCGGACAGCCGCTGTGCCGGCGGTGGCGTGAGCATTACGCTGGGCAGCACGACGACGTTCGTGTGCAGTGCGCCCGCCGGTCGCGTCCTGTCGTGCGCAGACGAAGCGCTGCTGGCCGGTTCGGTGGCTGGCTGGATCCCCTCGAGCAGCTGCCCGGGCGCCTTCAGGGCGACTCCGGCTGCCGGCACCACGCTTCATTTCGCCGCGGCCGGTGACCGCCAAACGATTACGCTTCAGAACGTCGGCGGGACGGCCGTGGGCGGCAACGTGTTCTATTCGAACGGATTCGGCTGGGGAACCGTGAGCAACACCTGCCAGAACGTCGCCCCGGGCGGGACTTGCGTGTTCGTCGTTGCGCGCGCTTTCGGCAGCAACTTGCCCACGTCGGACACGCTGCTGTTCCTCGGAGCTTCGGTCAACCTGAGCTGGCCCCTCGCGTCGCCCTGAGCAAGCGGGCCAACCGTCGGACTGGAGCGCTCTGACCTAGGGGAAGCGAGGGGGCGACGCCCCGAATACGAACGAACGTGCGTGCCGCCCTCAGGTGGGCTTGCATAGTTCTACAATTCGAGTAACATCGAATTGTGCACGCCAAGCTCGCCGTCGCCTCCCTCGCCGCGCTCGCCCAGGAGTCGCGCCTCCTCATCTACCGCCTGCTGGTCGAGGCGGGCCCCACGGGCCTCGCCGTCGGAGAGATCGGCGCATCGGTGCGGGTCGCCCCGGCCACGCTCTCCTTCCACCTCAAGGAGCTCGCGCACGCAGGCCTGGTCGATGCGCGACAGGATGGCCGATTCATCTACTACTCGGCGAACTACGGCACGATGAACCGGCTGCTCGGCTATCTCACCGAGAACTGCTGTGCACGCGATGGCGTCGGATGCGAGACCGAATGCTGCGCCGGCACGGCATCGAAGACGCAATCCCGGAACGAAACCCCACGTCGCGGCCGCCGTGCGGCCTCGAAGTCCTGACCACGAGCATGAAAGGGTGAACCCATGTCGGCAGCGAATGAAATCAGGGAAGTCGTCAAGAAGCGTTACGGCGAGGCGGCACGCCAGGTCCGCACGGGGCGCACGAGCTGCTGCGGCACCCGGCAGAACGAATCGAGCTGCTGCGACCCGATCACATCGAACCTCTACGGGAAGGACGAGGCCGGCGCGATTCCGGACGACGCGCTGAAGGCCTCGCTCGGCTGCGGCAACCCCACCGCGCTCGCCGAGCTCAAGCCCGGAGAGACCGTGCTCGACCTCGGTTCCGGCGGCGGCATCGATGTGCTGCTCTCGGCGCGGCGGGTCGGTCCTTCCGGCAGGGCATTCGGGCTGGACATGACCGACGACATGCTCGCGCTCGCCGAGCAGAACAAGCGCGAGAGCGGGCTGAAGAACGTCCACTTCCTCAAGGGCGAGATCGAGGACATCCCGCTGCCCGACAACTCCGTCGACGTGATCATCTCGAACTGCGTGATCAACCTGTCGGGCGACAAGGACAAGGTGCTCCGCGAGGCGTTCCGCGTCCTCAAGCCCGGCGGCCGCTTCGCGGTCTCCGACGTCGTCGTGCGCGGCGAGGTGCCCGACGCCGTGCGCCGCAGCATGGAGCTGTGGGTGGGCTGCGTCGCGGGGGCGTTGAGCGATGCGGATTACCGCGCGAAGCTCGCGGCCGCCGGATTCGACGGTATCGAGATCGAAGTCACCCGCGTGTACGACGCCGGGGATGCGCGCGCCTTCCTCTCCGCGGAGGGCTTGGACGCCGGCGCGATCGCGAAGGAAGTCGACGGCAAGTTCGTGAGCGCTTTCGTGAGGGCGGTGAAGCCCGCCCCGCGCAAGGCGTCGTCCTGCTGCGGTTGAGCGTGGGCGACCAGGCCTACAACGTCCTTTTCCTCTGCACCGGCAACTCGGCGCGCTCGATCATGGCCGAGGTGATGACGAATCACCTCGGTCGTGGCCGGTTTCGCGCGTGCTCGGCGGGGAGCCACCCGAACGGCAAGGTGAACCCCTACGCGATCGAGATGTTGCACTCCGCGGGCATGCCGACCTCCGGGCTGCGCAGCAAGAGCTGGGACGAGTTCGCGCGTCCCGGTGCTCCGGCTTTCGATTTCATCATCACGGTGTGCGATAGCGCGGCGAGCGAAGCCTGTCCCGTGTGGCCGGGAAAGCCGACGACGGCGCACTGGGGCGTTGCCGACCCCGCGGCGGTCGAGGGAAGCGACGAGCGGAAGAGGGCGGCGTTCAGGGGCGCCATGTCCGTGCTTCGCCGCCGGATCGAATTGCTGATGGCGTTGCCGCTGGACAAGCTCGACCGTCTCTCGATCCAGGAGAATCTCCGCAAGATCGCGAATCGGTAGGAGGCGGCATGTCCGCGCAATTGCGAGCCGCGAGGCCATCGACGACGGCTTCGATGACGGTTTTCGAGCGCTACCTCACCGCCTGGGTGGCCCTCTGCATCGTGGTGGGCGTCCTCCTCGGCCAGGCGCTCCCCGCGCTCGCCGAAGCCGTCGGGCGCATCCAGGTTGCCCGGGTGAACCTGCCGGTCGGCCTCCTCATCTGGGTGATGATCGTCCCGATGCTCATGAAGGTCGACTTCGGGGCGCTGCACGAGGTGCGCAAGCACGTGCGCGGCATCGGCGTGACGCTCGTCGTGAACTGGCTGGTGAAGCCCTTCACCATGGCGTTCCTGGGATGGCTCTTCATCCGCCAGCTGTTCGCGGCGTGGCTGCCCGCGAATCAGATCGACAGCTACATCGCGGGACTGATCCTGCTCGCCGCGGCGCCGTGCACGGCGATGGTGTTCGTGTGGAGCCGCCTCTCGAACGGCGATCCGCTCTTCACGCTGTCGCAGGTGGCGCTCAACGACACGATCATGGTCTTCGCGTTCGCGCCCATCGTGGGATTCCTGCTCGGCATTTCCAGCATCACGGTGCCATGGGACACGCTGCTGATCTCGGTCGTGCTCTATATCGTGATCCCCGTGGCGATCGCCCAGGCGTTGCGCATCGGGTTGCTGAGGAAAGGGCGGGACGCATTCGACCGTGCCGTCGCGAGGACCACCCCCTGGTCGGTGATGGCGTTGCTCGCGACCCTGGTGCTCCTGTTCGCCTTCCAGGGCGAGGCGATCATCCGCCAGCCGCTGGTGATCGCCCTGCTCGCCGTGCCGATCCTCGTGCAGGTGTTCTTCAATTCGAGCCTGGCCTACCTGCTCAACCGGGCGTTGGGAGAGGAGCACGCGGTCGCCTGCCCGTCGGCGCTCATCGGGGCGAGCAACTTCTTCGAGCTCGCGGTGGCCGCCGCCATCAGCCTCTTCGGGATCGACTCGGGGGCCGCGCTCGCAACGGTCGTCGGCGTGCTGATCGAGGTCCCGGTGATGCTCCTGGTGGTGCGCGTGGTCAACGGGACGCGGGACTGGTACGTCCAGGGGAAGGCGGTCGCCCCAGCCGTTCGCGAAACCGGGGCGCCGCGTAGTCGATGAACGCGCGCGATTTCATCGGCAGGCGTCCCTGCGCGGGATAGACGATGCTCACCGGCACCGGGGCCGGCTCGTGCTTCGCGAGCACGCGGACGAGCCGCCCGTCGGCGAGCGCATCGGCCACCTGGTAGGAGAGCACGCGAGTGATGCCGAGCCCCGCGACCGCGGCGGCGATGGCGGCATCGGCGGTCGTCACCGTGAGCCGCGAGCGGATCGCCACGCGCTCCGCTCCCTTCGGCCCCGGAAAGCTCCAGCTGCGGGGAGAGGTCAGTCCTTCGAACGTGACGCACCGGTGGGCCGCGAGCTCCGAGGGCTTCGCCGGCTTGCCGAGCCTCGCGAGGTATCCGGGGCTCGCGCACACCACGCGCCGGATCGTGCCGACCGCGGTCGCGACGAGGCTGCTGTCGGCGAGCTCGCCGATGCGCAGCGCCACGTCGACGTGCTCCTCGAGCAGGTTCACGTTGCGGTCGCCGAGGAGCAGCCGGACGTCCACTTCCGGATGGGCCTCGAGGAACGCGGCGACCACCGGCACGACGTGCAGGCGTCCGAAGACGATCGGCGCGGCGAGCACGAGCTCGCCCTTCACCTTCGCGTAGGCGCCGGTCGCGGCTTTCTCGGCCTCTTCCACCTGCTCGAGGATCTGCCGGCATGCGGCGAGGTAGTCGCGCCCCGCGTCCGTGAGGACGAGTTGCCGCGTCGAGCGCGTGATGAGGCGCGTGCGCAAGTGCGCCTCGAGATCCGAGAGCCTGCGGCTCACGGTGGCGAGCGGCACATGCAGGCGCCGGCCGGCGGCGGAGAGGCTTCCCTCGTCCACGATGGCGGCGAAGAGCGCCATGGCCTGGAAGCGGTCCATGTTCCGGAAAATGGAAGGATGATTTGAGAGAACGTAGTCTAGTTGAGTGGGCCGGAAGGATCTAGATTGGCCGTACCGGAATGACCCGGCACCCCGACGGATATCGCAATGTCCCGAATTCCCACCGCTCCCGCCATCGAGTCGGCGCCTGCCGCCGCGCGTCCGCTCCTCGAGGACGTGAAGTCGCAGCTCGGCGCCGTCCCCAACCTGTTCCGCATGGTGGCCAACAGCCCCGCGGCGCTCGAGGGCTACCTCGGCATGTCCAACGCGCTCGGCAAGGGCCGGCTCCCGGCGCCGACGCGCGAGCGGATCGCGCTCGCGATCGCGCAGTACAACGGCTGCAGCTACTGCCTCGCCGCGCACAGCTATCTCGGGCGCAATCTCGCGAAGCTCGACGAGGCGGAGATGGTGGCCAACCGCCGCGGCGCCTCGAACGACCCGCAGGCGAGCTCGGCCGTGCGCTTCGCGCTGAAGGTGGCGCGCGAGCGCGGGCGCGTGGCCGACGCGGACCTCGTCGCGCTGCGCGCCGCGGGATACGACGATGCGCAGGCGATCGAGATCGTCATGCACGTGGCCCTCAATATCTGGACCAACTACATGAACGAGGTCGCGCAGACGCAGGTCGATTTCCCGGCCGCCGAGGAGCTCGCCGCGTGAGCCGCCCGCCGCTTCCCCCGTTCACGCCCGAGACCGCGGCCGCGAAGGTGCGCCTCGCGGAGGATGCGTGGAACACGCGCGATCCCGCGCGGGTCGCGCTCGCCTACACCGCGGACAGCCGCTGGCGCAACCGCTCGCAGTTCGTCCGCGGCCGGGACGAGATCGAAGCGTTCCTGCGCGTCAAGTGGCAGCGCGAGCTTGACTACCGACTCGTGAAGGAGCTGTGGGCCTTCCGCGAGAACCGCATCGCCGTGCGCTTCGCCTACGAATGGCACGACGACAGCGGCCAGTGGTTCCGCAGCTACGGCAACGAGAACTGGGAGTTCGACGAGAACGGCCTCATGCGCACGCGGATCGCGAGCATCAACGACCTGGTCATCGCGGAGAAGGACCGCAAGTACCGCTGGCCCGCGGGGCGCCGGCCCGACGGCCACCCCGGGCTCACCGAGTTGGGGCTGTAAGGATGCCCGCAGAGGCGCGGCGCTTTCCGAGCGACGTCGCCTTCACGGACACCGTGAAGGCGATCCAGGCGCGCAAGGGCTCGCGGCGCGCCTACGGCCGCATGGAGGAGGGCGGTTCGTGGGAAACCGCGATTCCGCCGTCGCTCAAGGCGGAGATCGAGGCGCAGACGAGCGTCTTCCTCGCCACGGCGAACGCGCAGGGCCAGCCCTATATCCAGCACCGCGGCGGTCCGCCCGGGTTCCTGCGCGTGATCGACGAGCGCACCATCGCGTTCGTCGATTTCGCGGGAAACCGCCAGTACATCACGCAGGGAAACCTCGCGGAAAACCCGAAGGCGCACCTCTTCCTCATCGACTACGCCCGGCGGCGGCGCACCAAGATCTGGGGCGAGGCGCGCGTGGTGGAGGGCGCCGAGGGGCTCGCCGCCGAGCTCATGCCGCCGGGCTACGCGGCGAAGGCCGAGCAGGTGGTGCTCTTCCGCGTGAGCGCATGGAACACGAATTGCCCGCGCCACATCCCGCAGCGCTTCGACGCGGACCAGGTCCGGGCGATGCTCGAGGCGCGCGACGAACGCATCCTCGAGCTCGAGGCCGAGGTCGAGCGGTTGCGCCGGACGGGAGCGTGAGCGGGGCGCGCGATCGCGCGCCCCACCCGCCCGCCGTCATCCGGCCTTCACCTCGATGCGCCGCGGCTTCGCCTGCTCGCGCTTCGGCACGCACAGCGTGAGCACGCCGTTCTTCATCGCGGCGTCGATCGCTTCCGTGTCCAGGTCGCGCGCGAGGACGAAGCTGCGGCGATAGCGGGCGACTCGCACCTCCGCGTACACCGCCTGCATGTCCTTCGATTCGCCGAGCGCCACCGCGCCCTCGACCGTGAGCGTGTCGCCATCCACGCGGATGGAAAGGCCTTCCCGCGAGACGCCGGGCAGGTCCGCCTTGAGCGTGATGCCGTTCTCGTCCTCCACGATGTCCACGGGCGGGAGCAGGGCGGGCGCTTCCGCGGCGGCCGCGTGGCCCTCGCGCTCGAGGACGGTTTGGTTCGTGTCCATGTCGATCCTCCTATCCGGTTGCGTGCGCGGCGCCTTCAGGCGGCCGCATCCTTCACCTCGACGCGGCGCGGCTTCGCGGACTCGCGCTTCGGCACGACGATCCTCAGCACGCCGTTGCGGTAGCTCGCCTCGACCCGCCCGGGATCCGCGTCCTCGGGCAGCGTGATGGCGCGGCGAAACGCGCCCGAGAAGCGCTCGTCGGCGTAGATGCTCACCTTGTCGGATTCCTGCGGGAGCTCGTCGGCACGCTCGCCCGAGATCACGAGCAGCCCCTTGTCGAGGGAGACGTCGATCCTCCCCGGGTCGAGCCCCGGCGCGAAGGCGTAGATCTCGACCGCGTCCGCGGTCACGCCCATGTTGATGGCGGGAAACGCGCCGCGGCCGGCCGCGCGGATGCTCGACGGCCACGAGCTCGCGCCGAGCAGTTGCTCCACCTGGCGCTGGAGCGCTTCGAAGTCCGGGAACAGCTCGCCAGGAAACCTCGTCAGCGACGGGAACATGGTTCAATCGCTCCTTTTTTTCCGGTCGATATTTCCGGAGGGATGCGCCGATGCCACGGCGGTCCCTCCGCCCAGGGGCGGCGCCCGGACGGGCCGGGGCCGTTCCATGGACGGGAGAGTTGGGGAGGGATCGGCGCGATTCAACCCCCCGCGCGAGCCGGCAAGCGCCGCTTTGCGAAAGGCGGAACGGGCCTCCGGCTATCGGGGCGCGCTGGGAGCGGGCGGGCGCCCGTCGGGATCGGCGTGAGAGGCGCCGATCCGGAGCGCCCGCTTGAGCGTCATCGCGGTGCCGAACCCGATGACCACGACGAGGATGGCGATGACCACGAGCACGCGCCGCGACATCTCATCCCCTCCCCGCGCGCGTCACTCGAAGCCCTCGACGCGCTTGAACGATGCCTGCAGCACGCGGCCGCTGCGTGCGCGGTTGCCGCGATAGTGCTCGAGGGAGGCGGCGTTCACGGTGAGCGTCGTGCGCTTGTCGCCGCGTCCCACCGCGCGGATCCGCAGCTCGCCGGCGACGGGCGCCACGCCGAGCATCTTCTCCCCCTCGTGCAGGCGGATCGCCATCACGCCCTTGCCCCCGCCCGCCAGCTCCTTCGCCTCCTCGAGCGGGAACACCAGGAGCCGGCCCTCGCCGGAGAGCGCGGCGACCTCCTTCGCTTCCGGCGGGATCGCGGAGGGCCCGAGCACCGCCTCGCCCTCGTCGAGCGAGACGAACTGCTTGCCCGCGCGCAGCCGCGTCACGAGCCCCTCGACCTTCGCGCGGAGCACGTTGCCGGCGCTCGTCCCCATCAGCACGGCGATTTCCGCGGGGCCCGCGATCATGCCGACGATCGGCGTGCCCTGCGTATCGGCGAGCGAGGAGACCGGAACGCCGTCGCCCTTGCCGCCGGGAATCTCGGTGGGGCGCACGGTGAAGACGCGCCCGTTGGCGCCGAAGAGGATCACGGGGTGGACGGTGCGCGTCTCGCGGATCGCGAGCTCCGCGTCGCCTTCCTTCCACCCGAGGGCCGCGCGGTCGATGCCGTGGCCGGAGCGCGTGCGCAGGAAGCCGTTGCGCGAGAGGATCACGGTCACCGGCTCGTCCGCGACCGTCTCCACCATCGAGAGCGTGATGCGCTCGGCTTCCTCGATCACGGTGCGGCGCGCGTCGCCGAACTTCTCCGCGTCCTCGCGGACCTCCTTCGCCGCGAGCTTGCGCCGCTCCGCGGGCGAGCCGAGGAGCTTCTTCAACGACGCCGCTTCCTTCTTCAGCTCGGCGAGCTCCTTCTCGATGCGGATGCCCTCGAGCCGAGCGAGCTGCCGCAGGCGGATCTCGAGGATGTCCTCGGCCTGGCGCTCGGAAAGCTCGAACCTCTTCATGAGCTCGGGCTTCGGCTCGTCGGCGTTGCGGATCACCTTGATCACCTGGTCGATGTGCAGGAAGGCGATCATGCGGCCGTCGAGAATGTGGATGCGGTCGGCGACCTCGTCCGCGCGGTGCCTGAGGCGTCGCTCGAGCACCGCGAGGCGGAAGCGCGACCAGTCGGCGATCACCTCGGCGAGGCTCATGGAGCGCGGGCGCCCGTCGCCGCCGATCGCGACGAGGTTGAGCGGCACGTTCGCCTCCATCGAGGTGTGCGCGAGGAGGAACTGCATCAGCTCGTCGGGCTCGACCTTGCTCGTGCGCGGCTCGAAGACGATCCGCACCGGGTGCTCGCCGTCGGAATCGTCGCGCTGGCTCTCGAGGAGCGCGAGCGTCGCGTTCTTGAGGCTCAGCTGGTCGGGCGTGAGCGATTTCTTGCCCGCCTTCGGCTTGGGGTTCACCAGCTCGTCGATCTCGGCGAGGACGCGGGCGGCCGACGTGTTCGGCGGGAGCTGCTGGACCGCGACGCGGTACTGCCCGCGCGCGAGCTTCTCGACGCTCCAGCGGGCGCGCACGCGCACGCTCCCGCGCCCGGTCTCGTACGCGCGCTTGATCTCCTCGCGCGACGAGATGATCTGGCCGCCGCCGGGAAAGTCCGGGCCCTTGATGCCGCGCACGACCGCCTTCGCGTCCTCCCCCGCTTCTAGCGTGAGGGCGCAGGCCTCCGCCACCTCGCGCAGGTTGTGCGGCGGGATCTCGGTCGCCATGCCGACCGCGATGCCGGAAGCGCCGTTGAGGAGCATCACCGGGAGCCGCGCCGGCAGCACCTTCGGCTCCTGCGCGGAGCCGTCGTAGTTGTCGGCGTAGTCCACGGTGCCGCGGTCGAGCTCGGAGAGCAGCACGTGCTCCGCGAACTCCGTGAGGCGCACCTCGGTGTAGCGCATCGCCGCCGGGCTGTCGCCGTCGCGCGATCCGAAGTTGCCCTGGCCCTCGATGAGCGGGTAGCGCAGCGTGAAGTCCTGCGCCATGCGCACCGCCGCGTCGTACACCGCGACGTCGCCGTGCGGGTGGAACTTGCCGATGACGTCGCCCACGATGCGCGCGCTCTTCTTGAACGGCGCGTCGTGGCGGTTGCCCATCTCGCGCATCGCGAAGAGGATGCGGCGCTGCACGGGCTTCTGGCCGTCCTCGACCGAAGGCAGCGCGCGGCCCTTCACCACGCTCATCGCGTAGGCGAGGTATGCGCGCGAGGCGAACTCCGCGAGCGAGGGGCCGTCGGGCGCGCGCGGCGGCGTCGCGGCCGGCGGCTGGGCGGGCGGGGCAGGGGGTTGCTGGGAGAACAGGTCGCCGGAGAGGTCGGCGCCCTTCTTCGACTTCACCTTGCTCACAGGTCGGCCTCGATCAAATGGCCCTTCTCCTCCATCCAGGCGCGGCGTCCCGCGGCCTCGCCCTTGGCCATCAGCAGCTTGAAGACACCCTGCGCCGTCTCGCGCTCCGGGCGCGGCAATCGCATCTCGATCAGGCGGCGCGTATCGGGGTGCATCGTGGTCTCGCGCAGCTGCTCGGGGTTCATCTCGCCCAGTCCCTTGAAGCGGCCGATGTGGACCATGCTCTCGCGCACGCCCTCGTCGCGGAGCTTCTCGAAGATCGTGTCGCGCTCGGCCTCGTCCAGCGCGTAGAGGCGGCGCTCGGCCTTCACCTTGCCGTGCGGCGCGACGCGGATCGAGTAGAGCGGCGCCTGCGCGATGAACACGTGGCCGCGCTCGATGAGCGTGGGGAAGTGGCGGTAGAAGAGGGTGAGGAGGAGCGTCTGGATGTGGGAGCCGTCCACGTCCGCGTCCGCCATGACGATGATCTTGCCGTAGCGCAGCCCCTCGAGCACCGAGTCCGGCGCGTCCGGCTCGTGGGGATCGATGCCCAGCGCGACCGCGATGTCGTGCACCTCGGTGTTGGCGTAGAGCTCCTTCGCATCCACCTCGAAGGTGTTCAGGACCTTCCCCTTGAGCGGGAGGATCGCCTGGTAGAGGCGGTCGCGCGCCTGCTTCGCCGAGCCGCCGGCCGAATCGCCCTCGACGAGGAAGATCTCGTTGCGCGTCATGTCCTGCGACTCGCAGTCGGTGAGCTTGCCGGGGAGCACCGCGACGCCGCTCGCGCGCCGCTTCTCCACGATCTTGCCCGCCTTCTGGCGAGCGGTCGCCGCGCTGATCGCGAGCTGCGCGATCTTCTTGCCCTCCTCGACGTTCTGGTTGAGCCAGGCGTCGAGCGGATCCTTCACGCGCGAGGCGATGAGCTTCACGGCGTCGCGCGAGGACAGGCGCTCCTTGGTCTGGCCCTGGAACTGCGGATCGAGGAGGCGCGCGGAGAGCACGTAGCGCAGCGGCTTCCACGCGTCCTCCGACTGCAGGCTCACGCCGCGCGTGAGGAGCTCGTGGTGCTCGCAGAACTCCTTCACCGATTCGTAGACCGCCTGCCGCAGCCCCGCCTCGTGGGTGCCGCCGAGCGGCGTCGGGATCAGGTTCACGAACGATTCGCCTTCGCCGCCCGACTCCGCCCAGGCGATGGCCCACGCGGCGCCTTCGCCCTGCGCGTAGTTGGCGTCGTCCGCGGTGCAGTACGATTCGCCCGCGAAGATCGGGCTCACGTAGCCGCCCGCGTCCTCGAGCCGCTCGCGCAGGTACGCGTTCAGGCCGCCTTCGTATTTCCACTGGCGGCGCTCCTTGCCGATCTCGTCCACGAGCACGACCTCGAGGCCCGGAAGGAGCACGGCCTTCGCGCGCAGCAGCATCTCGAGGTCCGAGCGCTTCACGCGCGGCGCGTCGAAGTACTTCGGATCGGGCCAGGCGCGCACCCAGGTGCCGGTCTCGCGCGGGCCGGCCTTTCCCGCCTTCTTCAGCTTCGCGGCGACCTCGCCGCCCTCGAAGGCGATCTCGTGCACCGCGCCTTCGCGCTTGACGCGCACCTCCATGCGCTTCGAGAGCGCGTTGGTGACCGAGACGCCCACGCCGTGCAGGCCTCCCGAGAACGCGTACGCGCCGCCGCCCTTCTTGTCGAACTTGCCGCCGGCGTGCAGGCGCGTGAAGACGACCTCGACGGTGGGCGCCTTCTCCACCGGATGCGGGCCTACCGGAATGCCGCGGCCGTTGTCCTCGACGCTCACGGAGCCGTCCGGATGCAGCGTCACCACGATGCGCGTGGCGTAGCCGCCGAGCGCCTCGTCGGCCGCGTTGTCGACGATCTCCTGGATGATGTGAAGCGGGCTGTCCGTGCGCGTGTACATGCCCGGCCGCGCACGCACCGGCTCCAGGCCCTTGAGGACCTTGATGGACTGCTCGTCGTATTTCTGTGCCATTGAGGCGATGGGTGGAGAAATGGAATCGGGCCCGCGCAATGCGCGAGCCCGATCGTCATTTTACGCGCGAAGGCGCGAGGCGACGCGGATACGCAACGGCTCGGTCACCGTTTCTCGTTCTCCACCTCGAGCGCAACGAGCAGGCGCGCCACCATGTTGTAGCAGGCGATCGCGGCGGTGAGCTCGACCACCTCGGTCTCGCTCCAGCGGGCGCGCACCTCGGCGAAGAGGTCGCCGGGCACCTTCACGTCGCGCGTCATGGCGATCGCGTAGCGCATCGCGAGGCGCTCGGCCTCGTCGAAGGCGGGGTCCCGCGAGGCGCGCGCCGGATCCTCGAGCTTCGCGCGCAACCGATCGTCGCCGCCCGCCTTCACGTACTCGGGCCAGTGGTGCGCGAACTCGTACTCCGCGCCGGTGATGCGGGCGACGCTGCAGATCGCGATCTCGCGCACGCGCGCGTCGAGGGCGAGCTCGCGCCGCACGGCGCCGAGGAACGCGTTCCATCCGCGCGCGAGCGGCTCGCTCCAGAGGAGCGCGAGGTCGAGGTTCAGCAGCTTTCCGCCGCGGCGGGCGGCGATCGCCTCGACGAGCTTCGGGTCACGCGCCGCGGCTTGCGGCGACCAGGGGGGAATGCGCATGCGGCTCCGCGGAAAAGCGACAAGCTTAGCAAAGCTGCTAAAATCGCAGTCTTTCGAGCGTCGCCGGAGAGATGGCTGAGTGGTCGAAAGCGCCGGACTCGAAATCCGGTTCACGGTTCTACCGTGACGTGGGTTCGAATCCCACTCTCTCCGCCAATCCCATTCCGCTGAGCTGCCTGCCGATCCGTTGAGCGGTCCCCGCTCGACGGCAGGTGGCGCGCGGCTTCACCGTCGGTCGAGCGACGCCGCTCCTATCGTGCTGCGCCGTCGCGGTGCGCCGGAAAGCTGGCCAATGCCATGCGGCGCGATCGGGCGAGTGACACTTCCAGCTGTCCGAATATGCGCTCGCGGCGCCCGGCGATCCGGAGCCAGGGGTTGCGTGTCACGTGCCCCCAGCGTTCGAGGACGACGCCCTTCATCTCCCGCCAGTAGCCGTGCATCTGTTCGGAATCCATGGACGCACCTCCCGCCAGTTCGCCTTCGTGTAGACGATACGTGGCACCGGGCGCGGTCGGTTTTGACAATTGTCAACGAAGATCGAAGCGGTGCCATCCCCCCGCAGGCGGGTCCCGCGACCCGTGTAGGCGTTCGCTGATACCCGAATCGCTCCCGTGCGCGGAGCATGGTCACGTAGGGCTACAGGCTGGGCTCACGAAAGAGGGGGCGCACTTGAACGCTCCGCAGACGGCGCACACCGGCGAGACGCTTTCGCCGGACGTGCGCTATGACGACTGGCGCACGCGGATCCGCATGGCTTCGGACCTGGACCAGCTCGTCCGAATCGTTCGCGAGTACCTCGCGACCTGGCGTCCCGACCAGCTCGCGCGGCTGCCCGTCGAGATCGCGGTCACGGGGATCTTCACTTGCACGGACATCGCCGAGCGCGCCGTGGTGGCCGCCCAGGCGGACCTCAAGTGGAACGGCGAGGAGAGCGTCGGAAGCCTGATGCGGGAGATGGCGCTCACGCTCGGTGCCGCCGCATCGCGGATCCGCTTCCTCGTGGGCGGCCGCAGCGTGGAAAACGCGATCGGCGAGAGTCGTCGATAGCGGCGCCGCAGCGAGCGGAAACATTTCCCGGCCGTGTTCGTGGCCGGGCCGGCCTTCAGCGCGCGGCAAGCCGGTTGGTGGGAGAATGGCCTTGTCGCAAAACGGCCTCCCGCATGAACCCCAGGAGCCCGCCCCGATGGCCGCAACATACTCCGTACTCGTCGCCGACCCGGAC
>DATIVM010000047.1:0-4798 GCA_035465975.1 Usitatibacter sp. | reverse complement strand
GGCGTAGAGCGCGAGCCCCAGCACGACCAGCACGGCGCCGGCGACCGGGGCGGGCGCGCTGCGCGGCGCGAGGAGCGCGGCGCGCTCGCGCCACACGAGCCACGCGAACATCGCGAGCACGATGGGCGCGTGCGCGTACTCGTCGTCGCGCCACAGGCCGTGCGCGAGCGCCACGTAGGTCGGGACGTAGGCGAGCGCGAGCGCGGCGAGCACGGCGAGCCACGGGCTCCAGCGGCGCGGCCCCGCGGCCATCAGCGCGCGGTGCCCGAGGACCGTCGGCATGGCGGTCCCTCAGTATTCGTTGATGACGGTGCCGACCACGCGCGCGCCGGTGCCCGCGAGCTCGCGGACCACCCTCGAGGCCGCCTCCACCGGCGTGTGGTTCTTGCGCGTCACGACGAGCGCGTCGCCGGCGCGGTACGTGATGCTCTGCGCATCCGCGTAGCGCGCGGCGGGCGGCGTGTCGAGGATCACCACGTCGTGCACCGACTGCAGCTCCTTCATGAGCGCCGCGAACCCGGGCCGCGACAGCAGCTCCTGCGGGTTGGGCGGCAGCGGCCCGGCGGGCAGCACCGAGAGCCGCGAGAGCCCGACCACCGGGAACGTGGTCGGATGCTCGCCGCGGCCCGAGAGGATCGTGGAAAGCCCGTGTCCCGCCGGCAGGCCGAAGATCTGCGCCTGGCGCGGCTTGCGCAGGTCCGCGTCGACGAGGAGGACGCGCGCGCCGAGCTGCGAGAAGACGATCGCGAGGTTCGCCGCGAGGTAGCTGCGGCCCTCGCCGGATTCGGGGCTCGTCACGACGAGCGCGTTGCGCCCCGCTTCGCGGTTGTACCAGCGGATGAGGAGCTGGGTGCGCAGCGCGCGAAGCTCCTCGGTGCGCGGGTGGAACGGCGCGAAGGCGGCGACCAGCTCGCGGCTCGCGTGCGCGGCGCCCGACTTGCCGGGCGTGAGGTGCGGGAAGTCGTACTGCTTCGCGAGCGCGTAGCGCACCTCTTCCTCGGTGACGAGGCCGAGGCGCACCGCCGCCTCGCCGAAGCGCACGCCCTTCGCGCGCTGCAGGTCGAGCACGCGCTCGATCTCGCGCGGGGAGAGCTTGCCCTCCTCGACGAGGATCGCGCCGATCGGGCGCTCCGCGCGCACGACGGGCGCGCGCTGGGAGTCGATGGACAGGACTTTTTCCGGGTTGTGCATGCTCATGGGGTCTCCTGGCGGCTTTCGTCGGGCTCGGTCAAGCGGGTCCGGGAAGCGCGCGCGGCGGATCGGCGGAGCCGAGCAGCCGCGACGGCTGCCACGGCTGCAGCGTGCCGAGGAGCGGCGCCTCGAGCGTGCCGTCGAGGTCGGCGTTGGAGCGCACGCGCCGGTCGACGAGCTCGAGCAGGAACACGGCGCCCAGGCCGAGCAGCAGGCCCACGATCACGCCGAGCGCGATGTTGAGCGGCACCTTCGGCTTCGTGGGGTGCGCGGGCTCCGTGGCCGCGTTGAGGATCGTCACGTTGGTGGACTGCGCGCCGCTCTCGACCTTGTTCACGAGGTAGCGCTGCAGCGCCGCCTCGTAGGCCTTCTGCGCGGTGTCGACGTCGCGCATCAGCACCAGCGACTGGTCGCGCGCGTCGCGCAGCGCGATCACCCGGGCGCGCTGCTGCGCGAGCGCCTGCTGCAGCTCCTGGGCGTGCATGCGGTTCTGGCGCGCGGCGCTCTCGACGCCGGCGACCACCCTGCGCATCTCGGCGCCGAGCTTGCCGCGCAGGGCGTCCACCTCCGACTTCTGCTGGCGGTACTCGGGGTGGTTGGGGCCCAGGCGCATGGACAGCTCCTGCAGCTTCGCCTCCGCCGTGAGGAGCTGCGCCTTGAGCGTCTGGATGAGGGGGCTCGCCTGCACCTCCGGCAGGTTCTCCGTGGAGGTCGCCCCGCGCGCCTGGCTCAACTTCGCGTCCGCGTCGTAGGTGGCGTTCTGCGCCTGCAGCGCCTGCGTCGAGAGCTCGGCGAGGCGCGCGTTCTCGACGTCGACGCGCTCGTCGCTCGCGATGATGCCGTGCTCGCGCTGGAACTTCGCGAGCCGGTCCTGCGCCTGCTCGAAGTCCTTGCGCAGGCCCTTCAGCTGCTCGTCGAACCAGGCCGCGGCCTTCTTGGTCGGGTCCACGCGCAGGTGCAGCGTCACCGCCATGTAGGCGTTGGCGAACGCGTTCGCCAACCGCGCGGCGAACTTCGGGTCGTTCGCCGAGTACATGATCTGGATCACGCTCGACTGGGACGTGTCCACGTGCAGGCTCGAGAGGAGCGCGCCGGCGAGCCAGTCCTCGACGGAGCCGTGGCCGCCGGACTTCTCGAACGCCTGGCGCACCCCCGGGTCGTCGGCGAGCTTCAGGTCCTCGACGACCTTGCGCGCCACGCGCTGGCTCTGGATCACGTCGACCTGGGTCTGCATGTACCCGACCTGCGCGCGCAGCGGCTCGGTGGAGGTGCTGAGCGACTGCTGGTCGCGGTTCTCCACGAGCATCGACACGGTGGACGTGTAGGTGCGCGGCATGAGCAGCGTCACGACCACGGCGGCGGCGACGGTGCCCGCGAACAGGGTGAGGAACACCCACAGGCGGCCGCGCAGGGCGAGGAGGAATTGCTGGACGTTCATGGCGGGGGTTATCCGGTTGGCTGTGCGCGCGGTGTGCTCTTCTGGAACGGCGGTCAAAACAGGCTTTCGTGCACGTAGATCACGTCGTCTTCCTTCACCGGGTCGCTCAGGCGCGCGTCGATCTCGCGCACGCCCTGCGCGGTGTGGCGCGCGATCTTGATGCCGCGCTGCGTGCCGCGCGCGGTGAGGCCGCCGCCGAGCGCGAGCGCCTGCATCACGGTCATGTTGGGCTCGAGCCGGTAGGCGCCGCCCTTCTGCACCTCGCCGTAGATGTAGACCATCGGCGCCTTCTCCACGTAGATCGTGTCGCCGGGCTGCAGGCGCAGGTTCTCCGAGAGGTCGCCGTCGCGGAAGATGGCGTTGAGGTCGATGTCGCGCTTCACGGTCTTGCCGCCCTGCGTCGAGACGAGCGTCACGTGCTCGGCGCCCGCCGGCGCGATGCCGCCCGCGGCCGCGAGGAAGTCGGTGAGCCGCGAGTTCTGCGAGTCGATCGGGTAGCGGCCGGGCTTGTTCACCGCGCCCAGCACCGCCACCTGCCGGCTGTTGACCTGCGCGAGCGCGACCGTCACCTCCGGGTTCACCACGAAGCGGCCGTCGCGCAGCTTCTTCGCGATGGCGGCGCCCGCCTGCGCGGGCGTCATCCCCGCGACGTGCACCTCGCCGATCAGCGGGAAGAGGATCGTGCCGCGCTCGGTGACGCGCGCCTCGGTGGTGAGCTCGGGATTGCGGAAGACCGTCACTTTCACCTGGTCGCCGTGGCCGAGGGACTCGAGCGCGGCATCGGCCGCGGCGATCTCGGCCGAGCGCGGCGGGGCGGCGGGCGTGACGGTGGCGATGCGCACCGGCGCCCTCGCCTCGGCGAGGCCGGCGAACGACGCGAGGAGGAGGCAGAGCGCGCCCGCGGCGAGCCGCGCGGCGCGGGTTTCGTCGAAAGCGTGGAGCGTGGTCTTCATGATGTCTCGTCCTTTCCGGGCGCCGCGGAGGCGGCGACTTGGGGATCCATGGGAGGGTCGTAGGTCGCCTCGAGCGAGGCGTTCACGGCAATGGCGGCCGAAGCCGGGCGCGGGCGCTGCGAGCGCGGCGCGGCGGCGCGCGCGCCCACGTACTCGATGCGCGACTCGCTCCGCAGCCGCGCGATCTCCTCGCGCGCGAGGCGCACGCGCTCGCGGGAGGCGAGGAAGCGCCCGATCATCGGCGCGGCCTCGGCCTCGGTGAGCGGCGCGGCGATCGAGCGCCGCAGCTCGACGACGGCGAGCTCCTGCGCGGAGCCGCCGTCGACCACCGCGATCTCGCCGTCCTTCATCGACTGCAGCTTCACGAGGAGCGCGAGCGGCACCGCCTCGGCGGCCCGGGTCGACTCGCGCGCCTCGAATCGCAGGCCCTCGCGCGCGAGCCACGCCTCGACCGCGGCGGCGTCGTGGCGCGCGGCCATGGCGCGAAGGTCCGCGGCGCGCGCGGCGCCGCCGGCCACGCGCAGCTCGCGCAAGGCGTAGATGCGGCGCGCGCCGAAGAGCGCGGGATTCACGGCGTAGAAGCGGCGGACCTCGCGCGCATCGGGCCGTGCCCGATCGCCGATCGCCTTGTCGAGCCATGCGCGCGCGAGGATGCGGCGGCGGCTCTCGTCGAGCGCGCGCACCACGCCGGGGTCGCGGTCGACCCGCGCGGCGAGCGCCTTCTGGACCAGCAGCTCCTCGTCGATCGCCGACTCGAGCGCGCGCGACGCCGCGTCCTTCGCGCCGCGCGCGGCGTCGCGCGCGAGCGCGGACTCGACGCGGCCCAGCGGGACCTCGCCGCCGTTCACGCGCGCGGCGACGTCGCGGGCGGTGCCCGCCTCATCGCGCGAGCAGGCCGCCGCGGCCACGGCGGCGGCGACCGCGGCGGCGCGCAGCATCGCGGAACGGTTCATGGCGGGCTACGGGCGCCGCGCGCGGCGACGCAGGATGTACCCGACCATGCCGAGCCCGGCGGCCATCATCAGCCACTCGGAGGGCTCCGGCACCGGCGTCACCGGCGTGACGGGCGCGTAGCGCATCGTGGAGGGACGTGCGACCGCGTTGGCGCCATCGAGCGGCCCGGGCGCGAGGCCCGGGGAGAGCCCGGGGCCGAACATCCCGCGCTCGGTGCGCGCGAGGGGATTGCCGGGAGCGCTGGGCGCATGCTGCTGCCCGA
>DATIVM010000046.1:0-5342 GCA_035465975.1 Usitatibacter sp. | reverse complement strand
CTCCGTGACCAACGCCGACATCGCCGAGGCGCTCACCCAGGCGACCGGCGTGCAGGTGAAGAAGGCCGAGGTGCGCATGCCCCAGGGGCCGCTCAAGCACATCGGCGAGTTCCCGATCGTGGTGGCGCTGCACTCGGACGTGCTCGCGAACGTGACGGTGCAGGTCGTCGCGGAAACCTGATCCTTCGGGCGAGAGCCAACGAGAAGGCCTCCCCGCGGGGAGGCCTTTTTGTTGGTGGCGTGCGCGGGCGCTTCCGGAGTCAGCCCAGCTTGGCGAGGGCGCAGGCGCGAAGCGCGTCGTGGCGATCCGAGGTGTAGAACGCCGTGGCGAGGCCGGCGACGGCCCCGATCACCGGGTTCACCGCCGCGAGCACTCCGACGTTCCAGGCCGCCGCGCCCCAGCCGAACGCCGCCGACGTCTGCTTCCACGCGATGCAATCGACGATCGGGTAGCCGTTGGCGCGATGGGCCATCCACACCTTCAGCGCTCCCACCCCCGCCATTCCCGCAGGGCCGAGGCTCGAAAGCGCGGGATTGCCTTCGGAAAAGCCGTGCGCGAGGCCCGCCGCCGTGGTGCCGACGTCGGCGGCCTGTCCCGCGACGCCGAGGTCGAACTGGTGCGTGCTGAGCGCGGCGTGCTCCTCGACGTAGGGCGTCCCGTCCTTGAAGTAGAAGACCGCCACGCCCTGCTCGTTCCACGGCTTGCCGGTTTCCTTGTCGACGCTACGCGCTTCATAGAGGGTGATGATCGCGTCTGCCTCGACCACCTTCTTCGCGAAGCGGATGTCGCGGTCGCGGCTCGCCGCGTAATGCTGCGCATAGTCGCGCTGGCTCGCGAAGGCGGTCCCCTCGCGATATCCCTTCGCCCAGGCTTCGAGGGCCTCGATGCTGGCCATTGCCGCCTGCGGGGGATCCGCGACCGGCTCTTCCGGGTCGGCGAGGAGGAGGCCCGGCTCGCGGGCTTCGCTGAAGGGGCTCGCCACCACGGCTGCGGAGGCATCCATGGTTCCGAGGGCTACCAGTGCGGCAAGAAGAAGGGCGTTCGGGGCTGCGGCCATCGCGACGCCTCCTCGAATGCAGCTCGAGCAAGCAGCGTCTGCCGCTATCGTCGTCGCGATTCGCGGGCCTGTCTGTGGACATTTGGTGCCATTCCGGGGTTTCCGCGACGTTTTTGCCGCGGCCAGGTGAAATGGCGGTGAAGCGGGGCGGGTGGCGCACCGGGTGAGCCACCGGGCACGCTATTTTCCCGCACAGGCAATCCCGCGTTGCGCACCGTTCGCCCACAACTTATCTACAGCCTTATCCAATTGTGCGCACAGGAGTCGCGTGACACACTCGCCGCTCGCGGTGTGGGAGAGCACCGCATTCCGCTCCACGAGGAGATAACTCTTATATGCCCTCGGTCCCCGCTGGTTCCGAACGCTTTTCCCGCGCAGGCTCCATCTCCGGCGACGCGCAGATCGAATCGCTGCGCCTGCCGCCGCACTCGGTGGAGGCGGAGCAGGCGGTGCTCGGCGGCCTGCTGCTGAGCAACGCGTCCTGGGACCGCATCGGGGACATCGTCGGCGAGTCGGATTTCTACCGCGCCGACCACCGCGTCCTCTGGCGCACGATCACCAAGCTCATCGAGGAGAACAAGCCGGCGGACGTGCTCACCGTCTCCGAGTCGCTCAAGGTCGCCGGGGAGCTCCAGGACGTGGGCGGCCTCGCCTACCTCCACCAGCTCGCCTCGGGCACGCCCAGCGCGGCCAACATCCGCCGCTACGCGGAGATCGTGCGCGAGCGCGCGATCATGCGGAAGCTCGCGGAGGTGGGCACCTCCATCGCCGATTCCGCGTATTCGCCGCAGGGGCGCGAGGCGCGCCAGCTCCTCGACGAGGCCGAGACGCGCATCCTCGAGATCGGGGAATCGGGCGGGCGCTCCTCGGAGAGCTTCGCCAAGATGTCCACCGTGCTCGCCGAGGTGATGAGCCGCCTCGACGAGCTGCACCGCAACCCGAATTCCGTCACCGGCAAGGCCACCGGCTTCGTGGATCTCGACGAGATGACCACGGGCCTGCAGGACGGCGATCTCATCATCGTCGCCGGACGCCCAAGCATGGGCAAGACGTCCCTGGCTCTGAACATCGCCGAGCACGTCGCCCTGGAGCTGAAGCTTCCCGTGCTCGTGTTCTCGATGGAGATGGGCGGCACGCAGCTCGCCACGCGCCTCCTCGGCTCGGTCGGCAAGGTGGATGCGCAGAAGCTGCGCACCGGGCGGCTCGATCCGGGCGATTGGGACCGCCTCGGCGGCGCGCTCGGCAAGCTCAACGAGGCGCCGCTCCTCATCGACGAGACGCCGGCGCTGAACCCGCTGGAGCTGCGCTCGCGGGCGCGGCGCAAGTGGCGCGAGTACGGCGGCCTCGGCCTCGTCGTGATCGACTACATCCAGCTCATGCAGGGCACGGACAGCGGCGGCAACGAGAACCGCGCGACCGAGCTCTCGGAGATCTCGCGCGGCCTGAAGCAGATGGCGAAGGAGCTCTCGGTGCCGGTGATCGCGCTTTCGCAGCTCAATCGCTCGCTGGAGCAACGACCCAACAAGCGCCCGGTCATGTCGGATTTAAGAGAGTCGGGAGCTTTGGAGCAAGACGCCGACATGATCTTCTTCATCTACCGCGACGAGGTCTACAACGAGGACTCGCCGGACAAGGGCATCGCCGAGATCATCATCGGCAAGCAGAGGAACGGCCCCATCGGCACGGTGAAGCTCACGTTCCTCGGCAAGCACACGCGCTTCGAGAACTACTCGGGGGCCCCGGGCTACTGACGGAGGCCGGTAGAATGGGCGTCCCTTCGCTGGCCGCATCCCGCCGGGCCGCGGCTGCCCGGGATTCCTTCGCCATGTCACGCCCCATTCGCGCCACCGTCTCCGTCGCCGCGCTGCGACACAACTATTGGCTCGCGAAGCGCGCCGCGCCGCGCTCCAGGGTCTACGCGGTGGTCAAGGCGAACGCCTACGGACACGGCATCGAGCGTGTGGCGCGCTCGATCGAGCGTGCCGACGGCTTCGCGACGCTGGAGATCGACGGCGCCATCGCGCTGCGCGAGCGCTATCCCGCCGCGCCCATCGTCCTCCTCGAGGGCTGGTTCGAGCCGGCCGAGCTCACCGCGATCCGCTCGGCCGGCCTCGCCGCCGCGGTGCACTGCGAGGACCAGCTGCGCATGCTCGAGACGGAGCGCCCGGGCGCGCCGATCGACGCGTGGGTCAAGGTGAACACGGGGATGAACCGCCTCGGCTTCGCGCCCGGGGCCCTGCGCGCAACGCTCGAGCGGCTGCGCAAGAGCGGCGCCGTGCGCAGCATCACGCTCATGACCCACTTCGGGCGCGCCGACGAGCCGGAGGGCACGAAGGAAGCGCTCCGGCGCTTCGAGGCCGCCACGGCGGGGCTCGATTTTCCGCGCAGCCTCGCCAATTCCGCCGGCATCTTCGCGCATCCCGAGTGCCACGCCGACGTCTGCCGCCTCGGGATCGCGCTCTATGGCGCCACGCCGTTCATGGACCGGCCCGCCAAGTCGCTCGGGCTGAAGCCCGCGATGACGCTTTCCTCGCGCCTCATCGCGGTGCAGGAGCTCGCGCCCGGCGATTCGGTCGGGTACGGCGGCGTATTCCGCGCCGAGCACGCGATGCGCATCGGCATCGTCGCGTGCGGCTACGCCGACGGCTATCCGCGCCACGCGCCCACCGGCACGCCGATCCTCGTCGCCGGGGCGCGCACCCGCACCGTGGGCCGCGTCTCCATGGACATGCTCGCCGTGGACCTCACGCCCGTCCCCAGCGCGCAGGTCGGCTCGCCGGTCGTGCTGTGGGGCGAAGGCGTGCCCGTGGACGAGGTCGCCATGGCCGCGGGCACCGTCGGCTACGAGCTGCTGTGCGGGGTGGCGCCGCGCGTGCCGTTCTCGGAAATCGACGCGGCCTGATGGCGAAGCCCAAGACCGTCTACACCTGCACCGAGTGCGGCGGGCAGGCGACCAAGTGGCAGGGCCAGTGCCCGCACTGCAACGAGTGGAACACGCTGGTCGAGACGGTGCTCGAGGCCGCGCGCGCGCCCGGCGCGAACCGCTTCGCCGCGCTCGCCGGCGCGGGCGAGGTCGTCGCGCTCGCCGAGGTCGAGGCGCGCGATTTCCCGCGGCTTCCCACGCTGATCGGCGAGTTCGATCGCGTCCTCGGCGGCGGGCTCGTGGAGGGCGGCGTGGTGCTCATCGGCGGCGACCCGGGCATCGGCAAGTCGACGCTCCTCCTGCAGGCCGCCGCGCGCCTCGCCGAGCAGGTCCCGGTGCTCTACGTGACGGGCGAGGAGTCGGCGCAGCAGGTGGCGCTCCGCGCGAGGCGGCTCGGCGTGAACGCCTCGAAGGTGCGCCTGCTCCCCGAGATCGAGCTCGAGAAGGTCCAGGCGACGCTCGCCGCCTCGCGCCCGCGGGTGGCGGTCATCGATTCCATCCAGACGCTCTACTCGGCCGCGCTCACCTCCGCCCCCGGCTCCGTCGCGCAGGTGCGCGAGTGCGCGGCGCAGCTCACGCGGCTCGCCAAGCAGACCGGCACCACCATCGTGTTCGTGGGCCACGTCACCAAGGAGGGGGCGCTCGCGGGCCCGCGCGTGCTCGAGCACATGGTGGACACGGTGCTCTACTTCGAGGGCGAGACGCACACGAGCTTCCGCCTCATCCGCGCGTTCAAGAACCGCTTCGGGGCGGTGAACGAGATCGGCGTCTTCGCGATGACCGAGAAGGGCCTGCGCGAGGTGGCGAACCATTCCGCGCTCTTCCTCTCGCAGCACCACGCGGGCGTCGCGGGCTCCTGCGTGATGGTGACGCAGGAGGGCACGCGTCCGCTCCTCGTGGAGCTGCAGGCGCTGGTGGACGAGGCGCACGGCGCCGGGCCCAAGCGCCTCACCGTGGGTCTGGAGCTCAACCGCCTCGCGATGCTCCTCGCGGTGCTGCACCGGCACGCGGGCATCGCCTGCTACGACCAGGACATCTTCGTGAACGCGGTGGGCGGCGTGCGCCTCGTGGAGCCGGGCGCGGACCTCGCCGTGACGCTCGCGGTGGTGTCGAGCCTGCGCAACCGCCCGCTGCCCGCGAAGCACGTGGTGTTCGGCGAGGTGGGGCTCGCGGGCGAGGTGCGGCCGGTGCAGCGCGGGCAGGAGCGGCTGCGCGAGGCGGCGAAGCTCGGCTTCACGCACGCGATCGTGCCGGCGGCCAACAAGCCGCGCACGCCGATCCCGGGGCTCGAGGTGCTCGCCGTCGATCGCGTGACCGAGGCTGTGGATTACCTGAAATGAAAATGGGGTCAGATTACTTTT
>DATIVM010000045.1:0-3681 GCA_035465975.1 Usitatibacter sp. | reverse complement strand
TCACCGACCTCATGAAGGACGCGGGCTTCAAGGTGTTCAAGAGCGCGGCGGCGCTCAAGGACGGGCGCGTGGCCGCGCTGCGCGTGCCGGGCGGCAACGACCAGTTCACCCGCAAGGAGCTCGACGACCTCGCGCCCTTCGTCGCGATCTACGGCGCCAAGGGCCTCGCGTACATCCGCGTGAACGACCCCTCGAAGCTGAACGAGGAGGGCCTGCAGTCGCCGATCGTGAAGTTCCTGTCCCCGGAGATCCTGCGCGCGATCCTGCAGCGCACCGGTGCGGCCGCGGGCGACGTGATCTTCTTCGGCGCCGACCGCCGCAAGGTCGTGAACGACGCGTTGGGCGCGCTGCGCATGAAGGTGGGCCACGAGAAGGGCCACGCCGAGCCGGGCTGGCGTCCGTGCTGGATCGTGGACTTCCCCGCCTACGAGCACGACGACGAGAACGATCGCTGGGCCGCCGCGCACCATCCCTTCACGAGCCCGAAGGACGAGCACGTGGAGATCATGGAGCAGGATCCCGGCCGCGTCCTCGCGAAGGCGTACGACATCGCGCTGAACGGGTGGGAGCTCGGCGGCGGCTCGGTGCGGATCCACCGCGCCGACGTGCAGGCGAAGCAGTTCCGCGTCCTCGGCATCAGCGAGGAGGAGCAGCGCGCCAAGTTCGGCTTCCTGCTCGACGCGCTCTCGTACGGCGCGCCGCCGCACGGCGGCATCGCCTTCGGCCTCGACCGCATGGTCGCCATGATGTCCGGCGTGGACCAGATCCGCGACGTGATCGCGTTCCCGAAGACGCAGCGCGGCCAGGACCTCATGGTGGAAGCGCCGAGCCCGGTGTCGGAGAAGCAGCTGCGCGAGCTGCACATCCGGCTGCGCAATGCGCAGAAGCTGGAGAACGTGGATGAACGCAGGTGAGATGAGGCCGGGATGCCGATCGCGTTGATTGCGCACGGGGGCGCCGGCACGTGGCGCCCGGGCTCGGAAGGCGAGGCGATCGCGGGGATGAAGTCCGCGGTGCAAGCCGGTCGCGCAGTCCTCGCCGGCGGCGGCTCCGCGCTCGACGCGGTCTGCGCCACCGTCGCCGCGCTCGAGGACAACCCGATCTTCAACGCGGGCACCGGGGCGGTGCTCAACTTCGACGGCTACTGCGAGCTCGACGCCTGCGTGATGGAGAGCCGCCAGTCGCGCGCCGGCGCGGTGTGCGCGCTGCAGCGGGTGAAGAACCCGGTGCTCGTCGCGCGCAAGGTGATGGAGGAGACCGACCACGTGATGCTCGCGGGCGAGGGGGCGCTGCGCTTCGCGCGCGTGATGGGCTTCCCCGACCACGATCCGGTCACGCCGGCCCGCGAGGCCGACTGGCGCGACAAGAAGGCGCGCCTGTCCGACGTGCTCGGCAAGCACAGCCTCAAGATGCGCCGCTTCCTGAAGGAGCATCCCGAGTACGCGGGCGGCACGGTGGGCGCCGCGGCGGTCGACCAGGACGGGACCCTCGCGGCGGCCACCTCCACCGGCGGCGTCACGATGAAGCTCGTGGGGCGCGTGGGCGACTCCCCGATCCCGGGCGCGGGCAACTACGCCTCGCCCTACGCCGCGGCCTCCGCCACCGGCACCGGCGAATACGTGATCCGCTCGCTCGCCACCCGGGCGATCTCGGAGGCGGTCGAGCGCGGAGCGCCGCTCGCCCGGGCCGTCGCCGACGTTCTCGACCGGCTCGGGCGCGATTTCGACGCGGACGTCGGATTCGTCGCGGTGGACGCCTCGGGCAACCCGGTCGCGGCGCATCGCACGCGCGACATGCCGCACGCGTTCTTCAGCGCCGGGAGCGACGTGGTCGCGCGCATGCGCGCGCCATGAAGCACAAGATCCCGGTCTCGACGCTGGTGGTGATCTACACCCCGCGGCTCGACGTGCTGCTCCTCGAGCGCGCGGACCATCCGGGCTACTGGCAGTCGGTGACCGGCAGCCAGGACGAGGGCGAGACGCTCGCGCGGACCGCCGCCCGCGAAGTGATGGAGGAGACCGGCATCGACGCCGCGGGCTACGAGCTCGAGGACTGGAACTTGCTGAACGTGTTCGAAATCTATCCCGTGTGGCGCAGCCGCTACGCGCCGGGCGTCACCCACAACACGGAGCACGTGTTCGGCCTTCGCGTGCCCGAACGCCTGCCCGTGCGCGTCGAGCCGCGCGAGCACCTGGCGGCCGAGTGGGTGCCGTGGCGCGAGGCGGCCGAGCGCGTGTTCTCCTGGAGCAACCGCAAGGCCATCCTCACGCTTCCCGAAAGGCTCGCCTGACATGCCCGCGCGGACCGTCACGGTCGTGACGTACAACATCCACAAGGGGCTCTCGCAGTTCAACCGGCGGCTGGTGCTGCACGAGATCCGCGACCGGCTCGGCTCGCTCGGCGCCGACGTCGCCTTCCTCCAGGAGGTGCAGGGCAAGCACGAGAAGCACGCGAGGCGCCACGTCACCTGGCCGGAGATCGCGCAGCACGAGTTCCTGTGCCGCGAGGGCGCGCACAGCGTCTACGGCATGAACGCGGTCTACCAGGACGGCCACCACGGCAACGCCGTCGTGAGCCGCCACCCGATCTCGAGCTGGGAGAACATCGACATCTCCCACCATCCCATCGAGAGCCGCGGGCTGCTGCATTGCGAGGTGCAGGTCGAGGGATGGAAGGAGCGGCTGCACTGCATCAACGTGCACCTCGGCCTCTGGGGCCGCAGCCGGCGCTACCAGCTCGAGTGGCTCTGCGACCGCATCCGCGCGGCCGTGCCGAAGCGCGGGCCGCTCATCGTGGCGGGCGACTTCAACGACTGGCAGAAGAAGGCGAGCGACTACCTCGCGGCGCAGCTCGGGCTGGTCGAGGTGTTCGAGCATTCCGAGGGGCGGCTCGCGAAGAGCTACCCGGCCACGCTGCCGCTCCTGCCGCTCGACCGGATCTACGTGCGCGACCTCTCGATCCAGGGCGCGGAGCGCCTCGTCGGAGGGCCGTGGTCGCGCCTGTCGGACCACGTCGCGCTCACGGCGCGCCTCGCCTGCTAGGATCAGCGGTTGGTGCGCCCCGCGGAGGCGCCGCGGATCAGCGTGCCGACGCCCTCGCTCGTGAGGACCTCGAGCAGCAGCGCGTGCGAGACGCGCCCGTCGATGATGTGCGCGCTCCTCACGCCGTTCCTCACCGCGTCGAGCGCGCACTCGACCTTGGGGAGCATGCCGCCGGTGATGGTGCCGTCGTCGATCATCTCCTTCACGCGCTGCGACGTGAGCCCCGTCACCACCTTGCCTGCCTTGTCGAGGACGCCGGTGGTGTTGGTGAGGAGGATCAGCTTCTCGGCCTGCAGCGTGATCGCGAGCTTGCCCGCCGCGACGTCCGCGTTGATGTTGTAGGCGACACCGTTCTCGTCGCTTCCGATGGGCGCGATCACGGGGATGAAGTCGCGCGAGTCGAGCAGCTGGATGATCTCCGGGTCGATGCGCACGACGTCGCCCACCAGGCCCACGTCGATCTTCTTCTTCTTGTCCTCCTTGCTCGGGATCTTCATCTTGCGCGCGTGGATGAAGTGCCCGTCCTTGCCGGTGAGGCCGACCGCCTTGCCGCCCGCCTTGTTGATGAGGGTCACGATCTCCTGGTTGATGAGGCCGCCCAGCACCATCTCGACCACGTCGAGCGTCTCCTCGTCGGTGA
>DATIVM010000044.1:0-2769 GCA_035465975.1 Usitatibacter sp. | reverse complement strand
GTGAACTGGGGCTCCCTCGACCCGGAGCTCCTCGCGCGCATGATGGACGAGAACGCCAGGCTCCCGCGCCCGAACGAAGCGCAGGAAGTGATGCGCGAGGCGCTGGTGCGCTCCGCCCTCGAGAGCGCCGCGAAGGCCGAGGAGCTGGGGCTTCCCGGCGAGCGCATTGTGCTCTCGTGCAAGGTCTCCGCGGTGCAGGACCTGATCCGCGTCTACCGCGCGCTTGCCGCGCGCTGCGACTACGCGCTGCACCTCGGCCTCACCGAGGCCGGCATGGGCTCGAAGGGCATCGTCGCCTCGACCGCCGCCATGGCGGTGCTCCTGCAGGAGGGCATCGGCGACACGATCCGCGTCTCGCTCACGCCCGAGCCGGGCGGGGACCGCACGCGCGAAGTGGTGGTCGCGCAGGAGATCCTGCAGACCATGGGGCTTCGCTCCTTCACGCCGATGGTTTCCGCGTGCCCGGGATGCGGGCGGACCACGAGCACCTTCTTCCAGGAGCTCGCCGACAAGATCCAGTCGTACCTGCGCGGCCAGATGCCCGCGTGGCGCGCGCGCTATCCCGGCGTCGAGGAGATGCACGTCGCCGTCATGGGCTGCGTCGTGAACGGGCCGGGCGAGTCGAAGCTCGCCAACATCGGCATCTCGCTGCCCGGCTCGGGCGAGAAGCCGGTCGCTCCCGTGTACGTCGACGGGCGCAAGACCGTCACGCTCAAGGGCGAGCGCATCGCCGAGGAGTTCCAGGCGCTCGTCGAGGAATACGTGCGCACGCATTACGGCGAGGGCGCCGCGCCGCGCGATCGCCCGGGCATCGAATCGATTCCGATCCGGGCCGCCTCATGAGCAGCGCAAGCGACTGCGGGGCGCCATGAACCAGAAGATCCAGGCGATCCGGGGAATGGAGGACGTTCTGCCGGAGGAGAGCCCGCTTTGGGAGCGCCTCGAGGAGGCGTGCCGCGTCGTCTTCCGCCAGTACGGCTACCGCAACATCCGCACGCCGATCGTCGAGCCGACGGCGCTCTTCGTGCGCGGCATCGGCGAGGCGACCGACATCGTCGAGAAGGAAATGTACGTGTTCGAGGACCGCAACGGGGAGAGCCTCGCGCTGCGCCCCGAGGCGACCGCGGGGATCGTCCGCTCCGCGATCGAGCACAACTTCCTCTACAACGGCCCGCTGCGCGTGTGGACCTCGGGCCCGATGTTCCGCTACGAGCGCCCGCAGAAGGGCCGCTACCGGCAGTTCCACCAGTTCGACGTGGAGGCGCTCGGCTTTCCGGGCCCCGACGTGGATGCCGAGCAGATCGTGATGCTCGCGCGCCTGTGGCGCGCCCTCGGCATCGACGGCGTGGAGCTGCACATCAACTCGATCGCCGACGCGGCCGACCGGCGCGTGCACCGCGAGAAGCTCATCGCGTATTTCGAGAAGCACATGGACGTGCTCGACGAGGATGCCCGGCGCCGCCTGCATTCCAATCCGCTGCGCATCCTCGATTCCAAGAACCCGTCGATGCAGGCGATGATCGAGGGCGCGCCGCGGCTCCTCGACCATCTCGGCGACGCGGCCGCGCAGCACTTCGAGCAGCTGCGCTGGCTGCTCGAGAAGGCGGGGCTCGCGTACACGGTGAACCCGCGGCTCGTGCGCGGCCTCGACTACTACAACCGCACCGTGTTCGAGTTCACGACGCCGAACATCGGGGCGCAGGCGACCATCGCCGGCGGGGGCCGCTACGATGCGCTCTTCGAGCAGCTCGGCGGCAAGCCCGCGCCCGCGTGCGGCTTCGGCATGGGCGTGGAGCGCGTGCTCCTCGCGATGAAGGCGGCGGGCGCGGAGTCGGGGCCCGCCGTGGACGTGTTCGTGGTGCACTCCGGCGAGGAAGCGGAGCTCGCCGCCTGGCGCCTCGCCGAGTCGTGGCGCGACGCCGGGAAGAGCGTGGTGCTCGGCGCGGGGGGCAGCTTCAAGTCGCAGATGAAGAAGGCGGACGCGAGCGGGGCCCGCTACGCCGTCATCATCGGCGACGAGGAGGTCGCGTCGAACCGCATCACATTGAAACCGCTTCGCGGGGACGGCGAGCAGCGCACGCTCGACCCGGCGCAAGCACTCGTGGAAGTGAGCTGAGATGACCGGATCGTACGATTTCGAGGAACAGGAACGCATCGCGGAGCTGAAGGCCTGGTGGGAGGACAACCGCTGGTACGTGGTCGGCGCGCTCGCCGCGGCGGTGCTCGTGTTCGCCGGCTGGCGCGGCTGGGCCTGGTGGAGCGCCCGCGAGGCGGAGGAGGCGGCCGCGATGTTCAAGCCGGTGGCCGAGGCCATGAAGGGGGACGACCCGAAGAAGGTCGCCACGGCCGCCGATCCGCTCATCCGGCAGCACCCCCGCTCGTACTTCGCCTCGGAGGCGGCGCTCGCGGTCGCCAAGGCGGCGTTCGAGAAGGGCGACCTCGCCGAGGCGCAGAAGCGGCTCGAGTGGGTGACGGAGCACGGCTCCGACGTCCACCGCGGCGTCGCGCGCCTGCGGCTCGCCTCGGTGCTCCTCGACCAGAAGAAGTACGACGACGCGCTCAAGGTGCTCGACGCGAACCAGGACGAGGCGTTCGCGCCCGCGGTCGCGGACCTGCGCGGCGACATCATGCTCGCGCAGGGGCGACTCGACGAGGCGCGGGCGGCCTACAAGCTCGCGGTCGAGAAGGCGGGCCCCGGCAATCCCGTGCGCTCCGTCTCCCGCACCAAGCTCGAGGCGCTCGGAGGGGCCCAATGAAGACCGCCTTTCG
>DATIVM010000043.1:0-5059 GCA_035465975.1 Usitatibacter sp. | reverse complement strand
GACAGGATTTTATTCTTAATTTTGTCCACCCAGCTTTGAATCGCCATCTGCCGTGCCGTCGCCGCGGCCTGGCGGGCGCGGTCGGCCGCCTCCGCCTTGGCGATCTGCTCGGCGAGCCGCTTCTCCTCCTCCTCGCGCTTCTTCCTCGCCGCTTCCTCCTGCGCCTTCTTCTTCGCGGCCTCTTCCTGGGCGCGCTTCTTCTTCGCCGCCGCCTCCTGCTCGCGCTTCTTCTTCGCGGCTTCCTCCTGCTCGCGCTGCTTCTTCGCGGCCGCCTCGCGCTCGAGGCGCTCGCGCTTCTCGCGCTCGGCCTTCTCGGCGATCTCCGCGGCGTCGGGCGGCGGCGGCGCCTTCGCCTTCGGGGGCGGAAGCGGGCCGAATTGCGGGTTGGGCGGCGGGGGCTCGGGCTTGGGTTCCGGCTTGGGTTCCGGCTTGGGTTCGGGCTTGGGTTCGGGCTTGGGCTCTGGCTTGGGTGCGGGCTTGGGTGCGGGCGGCGGCGGCGTCGCGGCTTTCGGCGTCGCGGGGAGCTTGTCCCAGAGCTCGGCGGACACGGGCGGCGTCGGGCGGCTCTGCCACCGCACGCCGAACACGATCAGCGCGAAGAACAGCGCATGCACGATCACCGCGAGCACGATCGCCCGCATGCGCCCGGGCTGCGGGCGCTTGCGCAGCGCCGCCGGTTCCCGCTCCGGCTCGCGGCTCACGACGCTGCCGGCCGGGCGAGCAGGCCCACGTGCTTCACGCCTCCCTGCTGCAGCAGGTCGAGCACCTTGAGGACTTCCTCGTAGGCGACCTTGCGGTCGCCGGCGATGACCACGGCCTGGTCGGGATGGGTGCGCTGCGCCCCGCGCACGAGTTCCAGGAGCTGCGCGCGCGAGACCCTCAACTCCTGCGCGGCGCGGGTGCGGTCGACGAGCGCAAGGTCGCCATTGGCGCGCACGCGCACTTCCATCGGCGCGATGGCCGGGTCGAGCTTGCGCCCCACCTGCGGAAGGTCGATCTGGCCCGGGTTGATGAGGGGGGCGGCCACCATGAAGATGATGAGCAGCACCAGCATCACGTCGATGTAGGGCACGACGTTGATCTCGGCCATGGCGCGCCGCCCGCGGCGCGAGGCGGATCCGTCCCTCATCGCGGCCGCTGCACGACGGTCGTGGTCATGTCGCGCTCGGCGACGTGGGCCTGGCGCTGCAGGATGTTCTGCAGCTCCTCCATGAAGCTCTCGTAGCGGATCGCGAGCCGGTCGATGTCGTGGCTGAAGCGGTTGTACGCGATCACCGCCGGGATCGCCGCGAAGAGGCCCATGGCGGTCGCGACCAGCGCCTCGGCGATCCCGGGCGCCACCTGGGCGAGCGTCGCCTGCGCCACGTTGGACAGGCCGCGGAACGCGTTCATGATCCCCCAGACCGTGCCGAAAAGGCCGATGTAGGGGCTCACGGAGCCCACCGTGGCGAGGAAATCGAGGTGCGACTCGAGCACGTCCATCTCGCGCTGGTAGGTGGCCTTCATCGCGCGGCGCGTGCCGTCGAGGAGCGCGGAGATGTCGGCGCCCGCGCGCCCCTTGAGCTTGAGGAACTCCTTG
This sequence comes from Usitatibacter sp., assembly GCA_035465975.1. Classification (GTDB taxonomy): domain Bacteria; phylum Pseudomonadota; class Gammaproteobacteria; order Burkholderiales; family Usitatibacteraceae; genus Usitatibacter. Next base: position 3,480 of record DATIVM010000043.1, on the reverse strand, counting down.
AAGCCCGCCTCGAACACGCGCTCCATGCCGGTCGCGGGGTAGCGGCCGCCCGAGGCGCGCTGGTAGAGCCCGACCAGGTCCGACCCGCTCCAGAACTCGCGCTCGAAGGTGTCCGCCTGCTGGCGCGCGCGGCGGATGCCGAAGAGCTTCATGAAGATGTAGGTCCAGGAGAGCATCGAGGCGCACAGCAGCAGCGCCATGACGAACTTCACCACGATGCTCGCGTTGAGGATCATGGAGAGGATGTTCAGGTCGTGGCTGACGATCATCGGCGCTTCGCTCTCAAGTGGCCGCTTCCATCTTGCGGCGCAGGGGTTCGGGAATCTCGGTGGGCTTCATGGCCTCGCCCGACACGCAGGCGACGGTCACCTTCGCGCGCGCGAGCACCTCGTCCTCGCGACGGATCTCCTGCGCGAAGACGCAGCGCGCCTTGCCGAGCGACTCGAGCTGCACGCCGACCGCGAGGTTGTCGTCGAGGCGCGCGGGCTTCGCGAAGTCCACCGCGATGGATGTAACGATCAGCTGGACGCGATGGGTTCGGGAAAGTCCCTGGTGGTCGAAGCCCAGGTGGCGCAGCCACTCGGTGCGCGCGCGCTCGAGGAACTTCAGGTACTCGGCATGGTAAACGACGCCGCCCGCATCCGTGTTCTCGTAGTAGACGCGGATCGGGAACGAGTAGGCGAAGAGCTCCGGCTGCAGGCTCGGCCGGGTGGCGATGCGGCTCACGATGCGGCTTCGCCGGGCGCGGCGGAGTCGAAGAGATCGCCCGGGCGCGGCCCGCCGGGCGGGGCGAGGCCGAAGTGGCGCCAGGCGAGCGCGGTCGCCATGCGGCCCCGCTGCGTGCGCTGCAGGTAGCCCTGCTGGATGAGGAAGGGCTCGAGCACGTCCTCGATGGTATCGCGCTCCTCGCCGATCGCGGCGGCGAGGTTCTCCACGCCCACCGGCCCGCCGGCGAACTTCTCGATCACCGCGGCGAGGAGCTTGCGGTCCATGACATCGAGCCCGATGGTGTCCACGTCCAGCATGCGCAGCGCCAGGTCCGCGACCTCCTTGGTCACGGTGCCCGTGGCCTTGACTTCGGCGAAGTCGCGCACGCGGCGCAGCAGCCGGTTGGCGATGCGCGGCGTGCCGCGCGAGCGCCGTGCGATCTCGAGCGCCCCTTCCTCCTCGATCGCGATGCCGAGGAGCCGCGCCGAGCGCCGCACGATGAGCGTGAGCTCCTCCGGCGCGTAGAACTCGAGGCGCGCCACGATCCCGAAGCGGTCGCGCAGCGGATTGGTGAGCATGCCCGCGCGCGTGGTGGCGCCGACGAGCGTGAAGGGCGGGAGGTCCAGCTTCACCGAGCGCGCCGCGGGCCCCTCGCCGATCATGATGTCGATCTGGTAGTCCTCGAGCGCGGGATAGAGGATCTCCTCGACCACCGGCGAGAGGCGGTGGATCTCGTCGATGAAGAGGACGTCGTTGGGCTCGAGGTTGGTGAGGATCGCGGCGAGGTCGCCGGCGCGCTCGAGCACCGGGCCGGACGTCTGCTTGAGGTTCACGCCCATCTCGCGGGCGATGATGTGCGCGAGCGTGGTCTTGCCGAGGCCCGGCGGGCCGAAGAGGAGCGCGTGGTCGAGCGCCTCCTTGCGGTTGCGCGCGGCGGAAATGAAGATCTGGAGCTGCTCGCGGATCTTCGCCTGGCCCACGTACTCGGCGAGCTCGCGGGGGCGAAGGGCGCGCTCCTCGCCTTCTTCCTGCGGCGAGGCGCTTCCCCCCGAAATCAGGCGGTCGGCTTCGATCACGTCTTTCCCGTCACGTCCTGGCGAGATGCTTGAGCGCCTGGCGGATCGCGTCGGCCAGCGCAAGCTCCGCCGGCAGCTGCTTCACCGCCGCCTGCGCCTCGCGGTCATTATAGCCAAGCGCGAGGAGCGCATTCACCACGTCGCCGCGGGCGGGCGCCGCTCCCGCACGCGGCGCGCCGGCGGTCGCAGGCAACCTGTCCCTGAGCTCGAGCACCAGCCGCTCCGCGGTCTTCTTGCCCACCCCCGGCACCTTCGTGAGGCGCGCCGCGTCCTGCGCGGCGATGGCGAGCGCGAGATCGTCCACCGAGAGCCCCGAAAGCACCGCGAGCGCGACTTTCGGTCCGACCCCGCTCACCTTGAGCAGCTGGCGGAATGCGGTGCGCTCGCCCGCGGTGAGGAAGCCGAAGAGCAGGTGCGCATCCTCGCGCACCACGAGGTGCGTGAGGAGCTCCACGCTCTCGCCGGTGCGCGGCAGGTGATAGAACGTGCTCATCGGCACGTCGATCTCGTAGCCCACGCCATGGGTGACGACGACCACCTGGGGCGGATTCTTCTCGGTGAGGATGCCCTGGATGCGTCCGATCACGCGATCCTCCCCGCGCGCACGCGCCGGCCCGCCGTCGGGATCGCGCCCAGGCCCATGCCGCCGTGGGCGTGGCAGATGGCGCACGCGAGCGCGTCGGAGGCGTCCGGACCCGGGGCGCCGGGGAGCTTCAGCAGCCGCTTCACCATTTCCTGCACCTGCTCCTTGCGCGCATGGCCGATGCCGACGACCGCCTGCTTCACCTGCAGCGCCGTGTATTCGGCCACCGGAATGCGGGCGAGCACGGCCGCGCAGATCGCCGCGCCGCGGGCCTGCCCGAGAAGCAACGTCGATTGCGGGTTCACGTTGACGAAGACCTTCTCCACGGCGCACTCGTCCGGATGATAGCCCTCGATCACCTCCGCGAGCCCCGCGAGGATCGTGCCCAGCCGCCCGGCGAGCGGGAGCGAGCCGTCGGAGCGCACGCGGCCGCTCGCGACGTAGCGCAGCGTCCCGCGCTCCTTCTCGATCACGCCGTAGCCCGTGATGCCGAGGCCCGGGTCGATGCCGAGGATGCGGATCGCGCTCAAGCGAAGACCCGCGCGTAGAGGCACGAATCGGCGAGCTTGCCCTGGGCGTCGCGCTTGGCGCTGCGCCGGATGCCCTCCAGCGCGAAGCCGCACTTCTCGGCGACGCGCCGGCTCGCGGCGTTGCGCGCGTCGCAGGCGATCTCGATGCGGTTCGCGCCGAGGCGCGTGCGTGCCAGCTCCACCAGCGCGAGCGTCGCCTCGGTCGCGAGCCCCTGGCGGGCGCAGGAGGTGCGGATCCAGTAGCCGATCTCCATGCGGGGGATCGCCCAGTCGATCGTGTGCAGCCCGCCCTTCCCGACGAACAGCCCGTCGGAGCGGCGATGGAAGCAGAAGTCGAGCTCCTCGCGCGCGTACCAGCGCAGCTGCATCTCGCGGCAATGGCGCTCCGATTCGGCGGGCTTGCGCGCATCGTGCGCCCAGGCCATCCACGGGTCGAGCTCGCGACGCGACTCGCGCACCGCCTCGGCCACCACCGGTCCCATGCCGGCGCGCGTGGCGCGAAGCAACAGGCGCTCGGTGGCGATCTCCTCCGGAACGTCGAGCAGCAGCGCCTCGAGGATCGCCGTCACGCGGAGTCGATGCT
>DATIVM010000042.1:0-2426 GCA_035465975.1 Usitatibacter sp. | reverse complement strand
CAACGTGCGCGTGGGCGTGCAGTACCTCGAGTCATGGCTGCGAGGGCAGGGCTGCGTGCCGCTCTACGACCTGATGGAGGACGCCGCGACCGCGGAGATCTCCCGCGCGCAGGTGTGGCAGTGGCTGCACCACCACGTCGCGATCGACGGCCGGCCGTTCGACCGGGACCGCTGCATGGTCGTCATCGCCGAGGAGATGAAGCGCATCGAGGACGAAGCCGGCAAGGAGCGCTTCGCGCGCGGCAAGTTCGCCGCGGCACGCAAGCTCTTCGAGACCCTCGTCCTGCAAGACACGTTCGAAGACTTTCTCACGCTGCCCGCCTACGCCCGCATCACGGAATGAAAAACCCAAGAGGAACGCCATGAGCGCTGCCGTCACCCTTTCCAGCTACAATACCGATGAGCTCGTCACGCTGCGCGATCGCTTCGCGGGCATCACGCGGCCGTACTCGCAAGAGGACGTGGAGCGGCTGCGCGGATCCTTCCACGTCGAGTACACGCTCGCGCGCCTCGGCGCCGAGCGGCTGTGGGAGCTGCTGCACACCGAGCCGTACGTCAACGCGCTCGGCGCGCTGACCGGCAACCAGGCCGTCCAGCAGGTGCGCGCGGGGCTCAAGGCCATCTACCTCTCCGGCTGGCAGGTCGCCGCCGACGCGAACACCGCGGGCCGCATGTACCCCGACCAGAGCCTCTACCCGGTCGACAGCGTGCCCAACGTCGTGCGCCGCGTGAACGCCGCGCTGCTGCGCGCGGACCAGATCGACGTCGCGGAGGGGCACCACGATCGCTACTGGCTCGCGCCGATCGTCGCGGACGCCGAGGCGGGCTTCGGCGGGCCGCTCAACGCCCACGAGCTCATGAAGAGCATGATCGAGGCGGGCGCCGCGGGCGTGCACTTCGAGGACCAGCTCGCGAGCGAGAAGAAGTGCGGGCACATGGGCGGCAAGGTCCTCGTGCCGACGTCGCAGTTCATCCGCACGCTCGTCGCCGCGCGCCTCGCCGCCGACATCTACGACGTGCCGACCATCCTCGTCGCGCGCACGGACGCCGACAGCGCCAAGCTCATCACGAGCGACATCGACGAGCGCGACCGGCCGTTCATCGTCAGCAAGGACCGCACGCCCGAGGGCTTCTACCGCCTCAAGAGCGGCGTGCAGACGGCCATCGCGCGCGGCCTCGCGTACGCGCCTTACGCGGACATGATCTGGTGCGAGACGTCCACGCCCGATCTCGCGCAGGCGCGCGAGTTCGCCGAGGGCATCCACGCCAAGTTCCCCGGCAAGATGCTCGCGTACAACTGCTCGCCGTCGTTCAACTGGAAGAAGAACCTCGACGACGCGACCATCGCCAAGTTCCAGCGCGAGCTCGGCGCGATGGGCTACAAGTTCCAGTTCGTCACGCTCGCCGGCTTCCACGCGCTCAACTACGGCATGTACGATCTCGCGCGCGAGTACCGCGACCACGGCATGGCGGCCTACTCGAAGCTGCAACAAGCCGAGTTCGCGGCCGAGAAGGAGGGCTACACCGCCACGCGCCACCAGCGCGAGGTCGGCACGGGCTACTTCGATCAGGTCGCGGAGGTGATCTCGGCCGGCAACGCGTCGACGCTCGCCCTCGAGGGGTCGACCGAAAAAGCGCAGTTCTGATACGGCGCGAAGATGGGACGAAGGGCGCACGCGAGCCATTCGCGCGCGCCCTTGGTCTTTGGCGCGGTGCGATCCGTGTCGGACGGAACGCGACTGGCTGCGGGCTCGTCAGCCGCGATCGCGGCCGCGACCGCCGCGGCCACCGCCGCCGCCGCCGAAGTCACGACCACCGCCGCGACCACCGCCGCCACCGCCGCCGCCGAAGCCGCCGCCGGCGCGCTCCTGCGCCTCGTTGACGCGCAGCGCGCGGCCGTCCAGCATCGCGCCGTTCATCGCCTCGATGGCTTTGCGCGCCTGGTCCTCCGTGCTCATCGTCACGAAACCGAAGCCGCGCGAACGGCCGGTGTCGCGGTCTTTCACGATGTGCGCGTCGACGACCTCGCCGGACTCGGCGAAGGCGGCACGCAACGTGTCGACCGTGGAGGTGAAGGAGAGATTACCCACGTAGAGCCTGGTACCCATCTTCGATCTCGTCTCGCAAACAGACCCGCCGAATCATGCCATCGGTCGGCCGGGTCGCGCACCGCTCGAAGGCCCTGCTGCCCACGCACACCGCCTGCGCCAGACCCGTGACTTCCCGAACTGCGAGAGAGACAAGTCGAGAACCGGAGACGTCGTGACGACCTACGAGTAGCAGAGGTAGGTCAAATCGCAAGGCGGGGACTTATGCCCCGCCGCGGCTCATCCTTGCGGGGGAACGCTCGGGCTGCGGCCGCGCTCCCGGCGGGCCCGGGGAATGCCCACGAAATACTCCACCAGGGCGAGCAGGATGTAGCAGGC
>DATIVM010000041.1:0-8303 GCA_035465975.1 Usitatibacter sp. | reverse complement strand
CGATTGAGGCGCCGCTAGCGCTCGCCGCGGCGCCGCAGGTGCGACCGCTCGCGCCACGAGGCGGTGGGTCGCCCGCACTCGGAGCTGCGCGGGCCGGCCTCGTTCGCCGGCGCCGGGTCGCCCCCCGCGCCGATCTGCGTGACGCGCACGGCCGCGTGCGTGAAGAAGAGCAGCAGCTCCTGCAGCCGCATCAGCGCCGCCGCGGGCCCGCGGAACCTGCTGTGGATTTCCCCGATGCGGAACATCCACGACATGATGTCCGCGCGGTCGCGGATCTCCGCAGGCCAGGTGGAAGGCGGAAGGGATGCGATTTCCTCGCGGTCCCATTCGCCAAGGTAGTCGCGGACCAGCGCGACGACGCCTTCTTCCGTCGTCGCGGATTTCAAATGAGTGCGCCATCGGTGGCGGATCACGCGCGCCGTCCTCTCCGTTGTCACTCGCAGCACGTACGGGGGAACGGGCGTGGCGCGACTCGGGTGATTGTCGGAAACCGGCGGTCGGCTTGTCTGTAGGACGGTTCCTACGCGCGAGGCGCGGCCTGCCCGGCCCGCTTCGGCCAGCGGCGCGATCGCAGTGCCGCGAGGGCCCGTGCGGCGGCCTTTCGAGTATAGAACATGCCGTTGCGCTCGAACCCGGAGACGAGCGAGGCGCGGACCGAAAGGACCCGCCCGCCCGGCGCACGGTCGACCACGACCTCGTCTGGGAGCCCGTCGACGAGGTGCAGCGGCGCAGGCCGCCCGTCGGGAAAGCGCGAGAGGTAGAGCTTCTGCGAGGCGTAGTCGAAGAACGCGGGACGGAATCCGAACTCGCGGTTCTCGTCGCTGCGCCCGCCGCTGCCCTGCCAGCGCTCGTTCTCGCGCGCGAGCCGCTGCTCGATGGTGAGCTCTTTCATGTCCGCCCTCCTCCTCCGGCGACGCGCCGGATGCATGGGCGAAGTTTCCGCGCGGCGCAAGACGCGGACTATGGAAAATGTCGCAAATGCGCGCCAACCGGGATTACACGCGCAACGCGCCGTAACTCAGGTCCATCGAAAATCCGTCACTCGATGAGGCGGTGCTTCATCGCGTAGTGGACCAGGTCCACGTTGGTGTTGAGGCCGAGCTTCTTGAGGATGCGCCCGCGGTACGTGCTCACCGTGGAGGGAGAGAGCCGCATCTCCTCGGCGATCTGGTGCAGCGTCTTGCCGGATGCGAGCAGCCACATGACGCGGTACTCGCGGTCCGAGAGCCGCTCGTGCGGCGGGCGCTCCTGCTCGGGCGTGAGGCGCGAGGCGAGCTTCTCGGCGAGCGTGGGGCTCACGTAGCGCCCGCCGGTGGCCACCTTCTTCACCGCCGCCGTGAGCTCGTCGCCCGCGCTCTCCTTGGTGATGTAGCCCGCGGCGCCCGCCTTCAGGGCGCGCAGCCCATGCGGGTCCTCCGGGTAGATGCTGAGGATCAGCACCGCCCGGTCGGGGTAGTCGTGCTTCACGTCGGACAGGAGCTCGACGCCGCCGCGGCCGGGCATCGAGTAGTCGAGCACGGCGACGTCCCAGTCGACCTGGTGCGCGAGCTCGAACGCTTCGTCGCCGTCGCGCGCTTCGCCCACCACGCTCACCTCCGGATCGGAGCTGAGCATCTGCTTGAGGCCCTGCCGCACGACCGGATGGTCGTCGGCGATCAGCACCTTCACGGGATGCCCCGCGGTGCCGTGCATTACGGAGGAGGTAGCGAAGCTCATGGTCAGGCGTGGAACACCGGTTGTTGAGTCGTTGTGGGAATCGTCACGGAGACCGTCGTCCCCTTGCCTTCCTCTCCCTTCACGTCGACCGTCCCGCCGAAGGCGAGGACGCGTTCGCGCAACCCCATGAAGCCGAGCGACCTGCCGCTTTCGAGCTCGTCGCTGCGGATGCCGCGGCCGTTGTCGCAGACGGTGAGCCGCAGCCCCTCGTCGTCGGCCTGCTCGAGCTTCACGTCGACGCGCGTCGCGTTCGCATGACGCGCGACGTTCGTGAGCAGCTCCTGGAAGATGCGGAAGAGAGCGGTGGAACGTTCCTTGTCTGGATCGGTGAACCGGGGCGGCATCTCCACCAGGCAGCGCACGCCCGTGCGCCGCTGGAACTCGCGTGCCTGCCATTCGATCGCGGCCCCGAGCCCGATCTCGTCGAGCACTTCGGGCCGCAATCCGGAGGAGATGCGCCGGACGGAATTGATGATGCGGTCGATCGCCTGGGAGATCGCCTGGGTCTTCTGGCCGAAGGTCTCGGGATCGTCCGCCCCATAGCCCTTGGCGAGTGCGCCGATGTCGTACTTGAGGCCGGTGAGGGCCTGGCCGAGCTCGTCGTGGATCTCGCGAGCGATGTGGATGCGTTCCTCCTCGCGCACCGACTGCAGGTGCACGGCGAGCGCGCGCAGGTTCTCCTCGGAGGTGCGCAGCCGCTGCTCCGTGAGCGCGCGCTCGGCGAGCTCCGCGTTGAGCATGCGGTTCATGTCGTGCAGCCCCACGAACACCGAGAGCTTCGAGCGCACCACCTCGGGGATCACCGGCTTCACGATGTAATCCACGGCGCCCGCCTGGTAGCCGCGGAACATGGAGGCGAGGTCCTCCTGCGCCGCGGTGAGGAAGATGATCGGGGTGTAGCGCGAGCGCTTGCGCTCGCGGATGAGACGCGCCGTCGTGAATCCGTCGATGCCCGGCATGCGCACGTCCATGAGGATCGCGGCGAAGTCCTCGTCGAGGACCTTGCGCAGCGCCTCCTCGCCGGAGTGCGCCGTGACGAGCCTCGAACCCAGCGAGCGCAGCACCGCCTCCATCGCGACGATGCTCTTCGCGTCGTCGTCCACGATGAGGATGCTGGCATGGGGGGAATCGGCCATCGCTAGCGGGCGAGCACCAGCAGCGAATAGCCGCCGAGGAGGCGCGCGGCGGCGTCGGGATCGATCCGGAAGAGCGCCTTGCGCGGCCAGCGCAGCAGCTGCGACTTCCAGCCGTACCCGTCGAGGTCCGTCGCCCCCGCGGTGTAGCAGTGGTCGATCACGCGGTAGCCGGTGTCTTCCAGCGTCGCGATCGCCGTCTCCTTGCAGAAGTGGTGGATGTGGCCCACGGAGCGGCGCTGGCGGATGAGCGGCGCCGCGCGCGCGACCCACAGCGCCGAGAGCTCGAGCGGGATGTGGAAGAGCTTGTACGTGGCCTTCCCGCGCAGCCCGCGCAGGAAGCCGAAGTAATCCTCGACGTGCTCGAACACGTCGATCGCCATGGCGAGGTCGAAGCTCGCGGGCTCCTCGAGCAGGTTGCCGAGGCGGAACTCGAGGTTCGGGGCGGCCTTGCGCGCGCAGATCGCGTAGGCGTTGGGCGAGATGTCGTACCCGGTGAAGCGCGTGCCGGGCGCGAGCCGGCGGCTCAGCTCGACCAGCACCTCGCCGGCGCCGCATCCCACCTCGCACACGGTCTTCGGCGCGATGCGATTGCGCTCGAGGGTGCGGGCGATGTGATCCGCCTTCCACGGTGAATCGTCCGCATGCCAGTCCGGGTTGTTGCGGAGGTACGTCCCATCCGTGTAGATCGAATCCATGCGGACCGTTTCCGGGGCGCGGAATGCTCCGCGCGGCGAGACAAGTCTACGAAGGGAGGATTGCAGCGAATCCGCTCCCCGCGCTGGTCCGCCTAGACTACAAAACGGTGCTATTGCGTAAAGCCTCCAAAAAATCCTCCTACGGAGGCGCGCCGCGGGGCCCGCGCGCGCTTCGGAGCCGGAATCCAGCTCTCGGAAGGCTCCACGCGGAAGAGCGGCGAGGCGGCGGGCGGCCGCTTCGCCGAGGCCACGTTCGCGGGAGGCGAGGCGGCCGGGTCGCGCGGCTTCCCGGCGTCGGCGGCGGGCTCGATGCGGAAAGCGCGCGGCTCGCTCGCGCCGCGCTCGCGGCCGGCCACCGTCACCCGCCACGTGTAGTCGCCCGCGGGCACCGGATGGTCCCAGGCGAGCCAGTTGTGCGCGGTCGAGCGCTTCTCGACGTGACCATCGGGGAAGCTCAGCGCCACCGTGTACGTGTGGCGCCCGCGCTGCAGCGGCCAGGTGAACTCGGGCGGGCCGTCGAGCAGGGTCGCGCAATCGGCCGGGCGCACTGCGGCGCGCAGCGGATCCTCGTGCACGAGGTAATCGCGGTGCTCGCGGCACGCGGCATGGGCTTTCGTGACGGGGGCGGCGGCAATGGCGGTGGCGGTGGCGGCGAGAAGCACGCCGGCGAGGAGAAGTACGGGCCTGCGGACTTGCACTTGCATCGAATCTCCACTGAAGCGAAATCGGAAGTCGTGCTGGCTTCTGCAACCGCTGTGCCAGCGGAGATTTCCCGTTTCGCTTCAAGGCGCTCTGCGACGAGCGTGTGGAGGCGTCGATGCGCTGTAGCGCGGATGCCCTGGAGTTGTGGTCTCCCGGCGACCGCAGACGTAATAAAGCCACGCGCCGCTCGCGCCGCGGCCACGCGCCGTAGCCGATCGGCGACAACCGGTCGGATCGCGCTGACGCGAATGGGCACGACGCTCCTACGGCGCGATTTCGCGCGCCGCAGGCGTCGCCGCAGGGCGACGATCGGGCTCGCGTCGGGCTAGCGCGCTTCCTCCGGCCGCACCGCCGCGGACCTCGGCTTCCACAGCGAGCGGTACGCCGCGCGCAGCCTCGGGACCTCGTAGCGCCACTCGAGCTCGTTCTCGATGCGCCGCCGCCCGTACGCGCCCATGGCGGCGCGGCGCGCGGGATCGTCGAGGAGCTCCAGGATCTTCGCGGCGAGGTCCGCGGGGTCGTTGCGCCGCGCGTAGAGCGAGGCCTCCTGCGCGGAGTAGCGGCCCTCGGTGAGGTCGAACTGCACGATGGGCTTGCCGAGCGCCATGTACTCCATGATCTTGTTCATCGTCGACTTGTCGTTCATCTCGTTCGCGAGGTCCGGGTTCACGCACACGTCGGCGGTGTTGAGCATCGCGAGGAGCTCCGCGTCGGGCACGCGCCCCGTGAAGGTCACGTAGTCGGCCACGCCCAGCTCCTCGGCGAGCGCCTTCATCTCCTCGAGCGACGTGCCGCCGCCCACGAGGCCGAAATGCACGTCGGTGCGCCCGTGCTCGTGCACGACGGCGCGCGCCGCCTGCAGCAGCAGGTCGATGCCCTCCTGCCGCCCCATCACGCCCACGTAGCCCACCAGGTGCCTGCGGCCCTTCTTCAGCGCCGGATCCGGCGGCACGAGCCGCAGCCGCTCGAGGCTCGGGCCGCTGCGCACCACGAACACGCGGTCCGGGTCCATGCCCCCGCGCTCGATCGCGATCTTCCGGTACGACTCGTTGGTCGCGATCGAGACGTCGGCGACGCGGAAGGTGAGCCGCTCGAGCACCACCATGAGCTTCCAGAAGAAGTCCCGGCGCCCGAACTTCGCCTCGTAGAGCTCGGGGTTGATGTCGTGGTGGTCGAACACGAACTTCTTCCCGAGCAGCTTGAAGAAGGCGCCGATGAGGAAGAAGAGGTCCGGCGGGTTGCACGCGTGGATCACGTCGAAGCCGCGCGTGAAGAGGACGCGCCAGCACAGCAGGAACGTGTGGAAGAGCGCCGACGAGTATTCGATCGCGTACCCGAGCGCGCCCTCGGCTTCCACGGGAAGGTCGTAGCGGTAGATCGCGATGCCCTCGATCTCCTGGAAGTGGCACTCGTAGCCCTTGCCGGTCGGGCAGATGATGGAGACCGCGTAGCCCGCGTCGCGCAACGCCGTGGCCTCCTGCCACACGCGGCGGTCGAAGGGGCTCGGCAGGTTCTCGACGAGGATGAGGACGCGCTTCGCGATCTTCATGTCACCAGCAGATCCCGTCGTAGACGCCCTCGACGCTCCTCGTGTCGGCGATCCGCACCAGGTCCACCACCTGCTGGCCCTCGTCGAGGCGCCGCGGCACGTCGCGGAACTCCGGCGCGGCGTTGCCGATCACGAGGGTCCTCGCGTGCGCGATCACCTCGTCGAGGCTCGGCACCATCAGCCTCGAGATGTGCGGAATGTGGTTGAGGATGTACTCGCGGTTGGCGCCGTGGATCGCCGCCATGCGCACGCTGCTGTCGTAGATCCTCAGGTCGTAGCCCTTGCCGAGGAGGCGCTCGACGAGCTCCACCATCGGGCTCTCGCGCAGGTCGTCGGTTCCGGCCTTGAAGCTGAACCCCAGCACGCCCACCTTCTTCTCGCCCTTGTCGATCACCGCCTGGATGCCGCGCTCGATCTGCTCGTCGTTGGAGGGCAGGATCGCGTCGATGATCGGCACCTTCACGTCGAGGAGCCTCGCCTTGTACGAGAGCGCGCGCACGTCCTTGGGCAGGCACGAGCCGCCGAAGGCGAAGCCCGGCTTGAGGTAGTAGGGCGAGAGGTTGAGCTTGGTGTCCTGGCAGAAGATGTCCATCAGCTTGTGGCTGTCCAGGCCCAGCGCCTTGCACACGTTGCCGATCTCGTTCGCGAACGCCACCTTGAGCGCGTGCCAGGTGTTGTCGGCGTACTTCACCATCTCCGCCGTTTCGTAGTCGGTCCGGATCACCGGCCCCGGCAGCCCCTCGTAGAGCTTCACGAGCGCGTCGCCGCTCGCGCGGTCGAGCTCGCCGATCACCGTCTTCGGCGGGTGGAAGTAGTCGTGGACCGCCGTGCCCTCGCGCAGGAACTCCGGGTTGAGGCACACGCCGAAGTCCTCGCCCGCCTTGAGGCCGGAGGCCCCTTCCAGCGCGGGGATGACGACGTTGCGCAGGGTCCCGGGGAGCATGGTGCTGCGCACGACCACGATGTGGCCGGGGTGGTCGCGCAGGCCCTCGCCGATCTGCTCGCAGACGCGGCGCACGTACTTGAGGTCGATGTGGCCGTTGCCGAGGCTCGGCGTCCCGACGCAGATGAGCGAAAGGTCCGTGTGCCGCACCGCCTCGAGCACGTCGGCGGTCGCGCGCAGGCGCCCTTCGGCCACGGCGCTCGCGATGATCTCGCCGATGTCCTTCTCGATGATCGGCGTCCTGCCCGCGTTGATGAGGTCGACCTTCGCCTGCTGCGGGTCGACGCCGATGACCTCGTGGCCCTGCCGGGCGAGGCAGCCGGCGGAGACCGCGCCGACGTAGCCCAGGCCCATGATGCTGATCTTCATCGTTGCGGCTCTCCGGGGAATTGGCTTCGAGGCGTCAGCATGGAATCGCCAGTTGACCCCGCGTCCTCGGCGCGGAGGGTGGCGCGTAGTCCTCTAGGACCAGGGGGTCAGACCCCTTTTCCCTTTAGGCGGAACGTCGTTCGCTCTTAGAGAAAAAGGGGTCAGACCCCGACCACGGTCTTCAGCACGCAGCGGCCCGCGAGCCGCGCGCGCCACACGATCGTCGGCGACGCCACCTTGCGGTCGAAGCGGCGCGACACCCATCCGGCGATGGGCGCGACGCTGCCCCGCAGCACGCGCGCCGCGCCGGGGGATCCGGCCGGAAGCGCGAGTCGCAGGCGCACGCCGTCGCGCTCGATCTCCACGGCGCCCGGCACGGCACGCACCTCGCACGCCTCGTGGCAATGGAAGAAGAGCTCGATGTCGTGCTCGCCATCCATCTCCAGCGTGTCGTCGATCACGATGCGCCGCGAGCGCTTGTCGAGCGTGATGCGGCGCCGGTGGGTGACGGGATCGGCGAGCGCGCGATAGCCGTCGTGCACGCCCTCGAACACGTCCTCGTCCTCGGAGCTCCGCCACAGCGAGCAGGCGGCGCGCGCCTTGCGCAGCCACATGAAGTTCCCGCCCGGCTGCGACTGGTCGCGCCGATCGACGCGCAGGGTGTTGTGCGCCGAGGTACCGCGGAAATAGGCGCGCCAATCGCCCCGCGTGTGGTACGCGTAGGTGCCGGGGTCCACCAGCATCTCGCGCCCGCCCACCGAGAGCGTGAAGGACAGCGCGTCGGCGTGGCCGTGGGCCGCGATCTCGCGGTAGCCGAGGGGACCGGCGTCGGCGACCAGCCGGAGCTCGCGCGGCGTCTCGAAATCGCAGCCGAGGATGTAGTAGCCGCCCTCGGGAAACGCGCGCCGCACCGGCAACCGCGCGGCGGAGGCGTCCATCCGCGCGAACGCGCTCTGCGCCTCCGGCCCCAGCAGCCAGCGCGTCTTGTCGTCGAGCGCGCCGGCCTTCGCCTTGAGCTCGGGCCGGCCGAAGAGCACCGCGCCGGTGGCCAGCAGCGAGCGGTAGCGGCAGAACTGCGGCCGCGGATCCAGGCGCACCACGTATCCGTCGTCCGCGTCGCCGAACATGGGCAGGTTGCCGCCGGCGTCCATGATCGAGGCGAGGTACTCGAGCATCGCCTCCATCCGCCCGCG
>DATIVM010000040.1:0-5253 GCA_035465975.1 Usitatibacter sp. | reverse complement strand
TTGCCGTCCCCACGTCGACGAGGAGCGAGGAAAGATGCGTAGCCTCCTGTTTCGAGATGCGGGCGTTTGCGTCGCCGCGATGCTTGGACTTGCCGGCGCCCCGTGCGCGACGGCCGCCGACGGCTCCGCCTGCTCGCTGCTCAGCCCCGCCGACATCGCATCGGCGGCTCCGGGTTCACCGGCGGGGGCTACATCATCAGCGTGCTGGACGCGAAGGGCGGCTTCGGAGTGAGCATCCTCGGCAAGGAAGGAACCCGCGACCGCGACATCGCGCTCGCGAAGCTGGTGGCGTCCCGCCGCTAGGGCTGGCCCCGCACCCGCTTCTCGGGACGCGGGGCGAGTGCGATTCATCCCCCGATTTCTGCATTTCGTCGGCGGGCGCTGGCAAGCAGGCCGGGCCCGGAGCAAATTCCCGGAAGTCGTTCCCCGGGAGCTCGCCATGACTCATCGGATCGCCGTCCTGCTTTTCGGCCTGGCGCTGGCCGGCAGCGCAGCCGCCCAGGACACCGCCACGCACCGATCGATCCGGATCGGCGGCAACGTCGACATTTCGCGGGCCGTCGAGGGCGCGCTCATCGTGGCCGGCGGAACCGTGACCGTGAGCGCGCCCGTGAACGGCAGCGTACGCATGGCGGGCGGCACGGTCGAGCTCGGCCCGGACGCCGCCATCTCGGGCGACGCCTCGATCGCCGGCGGCGCGGTCGACGTGGACGGCACGATCGCGGGAGACCTCCATGCGGCGGCCGGCGAGATCCGCATCGATGGACCGGTGGCGGGCGATGCGTCCATCGCGGCGGGAACGCTCGCGCTCGGACCCGACGCCCGCATCCAGGGACACCTCACGTACTACGGCCCGGAGCTGCACCGCGATCCCGGCGCGCAAGTGGTCGGCGGCGTCGAGCAATCGCGGGGCCGCTGGCGCTCGCACGAATGGACCGCGGGCGAACGCTTCACGCACGGATGGATCCGGACCGCCGTCCTGATGGTCCTCGCGGCGCTCATCGCCGCGGCGCTCCCCGGCGCCTCGCAACGCATGGCGCAGGAGCTTCGGGAACGTCCGTGGATCACGCCGCTCCTCGGCCTCGTCGCGCTGATGTCCATCCCGATGATGGCCGTCCTCCTGATGATCACGATCATCGGCATCCCGGTCGCCGTGCTGGCCCTGGCCGGCTACGTCGCCCTGCTGCTCGTCGGCTACGTGTGGCTCGCGGTCGTCGTGGGCGGGATGCTGCTCGATCGCGTGAAGCCCGAGACCGCCGCGCGCTTGGCGTGGCGGGTGGGCGCGGCCGTGCTCGCCATGCTCGTGCTCGCGATCCTCGTGCGCGTGCCTCTCGTCGGCCACCTCATCAAGCTCGCGGCGCTCACGGTGGGCGTCGGGATGATCGTGGCCGCCATGTTCCGGCACTCTGCTCCCGCGCAGGCCCAGCCCACGTGACGAGGCGGGTTCGAGGACTGGGTCCGCACCTCTTCCTGCAAATCCTGGACTTTGTCCAGTAATTTTCCTGGACAAAGTCATGGATCTCGCAAGGCGATGCGGGGCTACACAGCCCTGATCTCGGTCGCCCGCATCTTCTCCGGATCGCCGGTGACGTCGATGGCGGCGATGCGGCCGTTCGCGAAGGTGAGCCGGATGAGCAGCATCAGCTCGCCGGCGCGCGGCGTGACAACGATGCCGGGGCGGCCGTCGAGCAGCGCGAGGCCCGCGCCCTGCGCGCGGCCCTTGTACATCTTGGAGACCGCCGCGGCTCCGCGCACCTCCTGCGCCCGCTTGCCGCGCATGGCGGCCGAATCGGCGCGGAAGACGACGTCGGGATCGAGCATCGCGACGATCTTCTCCAGCTCCCCGTTGCGCGAGGCGGCGAGGAACGCCTCGACGAGCTCGCATTGCGCGGCGATGTCCGGCTCCGGCGGCGATTCCGCCGCGCGCACGCGGCGGCGCGCCCGGCTCGCGAGCTGGCGCGTCGCCTCCTCGCTCTTGCCGATGATCGGGCCGATCTCGGCGAACGGGCGATCGAAGAGGTCGTGCAGCACGAAGGCAATGCGCTCCGGGGGCGAGAGCTCCTCGAGCACGACGAGGAGCGCGAGGCCCACCGAGCGCGCGAGCGCGAGCTCCTCGGCCGGATCGATCCCGCCGGCGCGCGCATCCGATTTCTCCTCGTCCAGCGGCTCTTCCGCCCGCGTGTCGCGCGCGCGCAGCATGTCCAGGCAGATCCGCGCGACCACGGTGGTGAGCCAGCCGCCGATGTTCCCGACGGCGCCCATGTCGCTCCTCTGCACGCGGAGCCACGTCTCCTGCACCGCGTCCTCGGCCTCGGCCGCCGACCCGAGCATGCGGTAGGCGATCCCGCGCAGCCGCCCGCGGTTGGCCTCGAAGGCCTCGGCGAGGTGGTCCTTATCACCCATCTGTCACGTTCCTCACGGCTCGTTCGTCATGGGCATGACGTACCAGCTCCCATCAACGTGACACGAGGAGATTTCCATGACCGCTCGCATGAACCCGCTGCAACCCCGCCTCAGGAATCCCGAAAGGATACTGCCCGACGTCGTCCCCGGCATCCAGGCGCTCATCGGCGCCGTCTACAAGAGCGGCCTCCCGCGCTCGACGATCGAGCTCGTGCACCTGCGCGTGAGCCAGATCAACGGCTGCGCCCCCTGCATCGACAGCGGCTGGCGCACCGCGCAGAAGGCGGGCGAATCCGACGAGCGGCTCTTCAACGTCGCGGCCTGGCGGCATGCGCCCTACTTCAGCGACGTCGAGCGCGCCGCGCTCGCGCTTGCGGAAGCCGCCACGCGGCTGGCGGATCGGGAAGAAGCGGTGCCGGATGCCGTGTGGGACGAAGCCGCGCGGCACCACGACGAGAAGTCGCTGGTGGCCCTCGTCACGTGGATCTCGCTCACGAATTTCTTCAACCGGATGAATACCGCGACCGGGCAGATCGCGGCTGGGGCTCAGTGGGGGTAGAAGTCTCCCCCCTTGGGGAAGGGATGTCTCCTTCCCCTTGGGGGAGGGCCGGGGAGAGGGTGTCCCCTTGACATGCAAGACTTCGCTTGCGTATCATTCATGCAAGCGTTTACTTGCCTATAACCTTTCATGGCCGAGCGCATCGACGCCGACCTGCTGTTCAAGGCCCTGGCCGATCCCAGCCGGCGAAAGCTCCTGGACCTGCTGCACGCGCACGACGGCCGGACACTCAACGACCTGTGCGAGCACCTGGACATGACGCGGCAGGGCGTGACGCAGCACCTCGCCGTGCTGGAGGCGGCGAACCTGATCGCCACCGTGTGGCGCGGCCGCGAGAAGCTGCACTTCCTCAATCCCGTGCCGCTGCAGGAAATCTACGAGCGCTGGATCGCGAAATTCGAAAAGCCGCGCCTCAAGGCGCTGGCCGACCTCAGACGACGACTGGAGAAAAGCCATGGCTAGATCGACCTTTGTCTACGTGACCTACATCCGCACGACGCCGGAGAAGCTGTGGTCGGCGCTCACCGATCCCGAGTTCACCAAGCAGTACTGGTTCGGCATGCGAAGCGAGAGCCAATGGAAGGCGGGATCGCCATGGAGGCTGGTGGCCCCCGACGGCAAGGTCTGGGACGCGGGCGAGATCGTCGAGGCGGAGCGGCCGCGGCGCCTGGTGATCCGCTGGCGGCACCAGAACAAGCCTGAGCTTCAGGCGGAGGGGGATTCGCTCTGCACCATGGAGCTGCAACCCGAGGCGGGAGCGGTGAAGCTCTCCATCACGCACAGCCTCGAGCGCGAGGACTCGAAGGTCATCACCGCGGTGTCGGGCGGCTGGCCGAAGGTGATCTCCAACCTCAAGTCCCTGCTCGAGACCGGCGCCATCGCCCTCGAGGAGGCCTACCCTGCGACGAGCGCGGCCCATCGATAGAGGGGCCGTTCTCGGCCTGGACCATCGTGCTGCCAAGCCGGGGAGGCGGCGCGGCTCTACGTGTCCATGTTCGCGCGTGGTCGTGAACACGCTGATGTTCCATCACCTGCCCCGGCCGTCGCGCGAGCAGTGCGCCCGCGAGATGCGCAGGGTCGCGAAGCCCGGCGGCCGCGTGCTCGTGGTCGACTTCGCGCGATCGACGAGAAAGCCGCGCGGCCTTCTCGACTCTCTTCATCGCCACGGAGGAGTCGCTCGGGAAGAGATCGTCGCACACCTCGAAGCCGCGGGCCTCCATGTCGCGAGGAGCGGCGACCTCGGAATGATGGGATTGGGGTTCGTGCTTGCGTCCCGAATCCCGACAAACTTGTCACTCCCGTACCTTTCCCGGCCGGCGCTAAGGTTGACCCCAGCCACACCAACCACACGGAGGGAACCATGGCGACACACGACGTAGGGACACGCAAGGAATGGCTCGCGGCACGCCTCGAGCTGCTGAAGGCGGAGAAGGAGCACACGCGGCGCGGCGACGAGATCGCTCGCCAGCGGCAGGCGCTGCCGTGGGTGCGGATCGACAAGGCGTATCGGTTCGAGACGGGCGAAGGCAAGGCCTCGCTCGCCGACCTCTTCCGCGGGCGCTCCCAGCTCCTCGTCTACCACTTCATGTTCGGGCCCGACTACACGGCGGGATGCCCGTCCTGCTCGTCGATCGCGGACGGCTTCAACGGGCTCGCCCCGCACCTCGCGAACCACGACGTGATGCTGTGGGCGGTCTCGCGGGCGCCGCTCGCGAAGCTGCAGGCGTACCGGCGACGCATGGGATGGACGTTCCCGTGGGCCTCGTCGCATGGCAGCGATTTCAACGCGGACTTCTCCGTCGCCTTCACCGAGGCGCAGCAGCGCGCGGGCATCGAATACAACTACGAGCGCCAGCCGGGCTTCGCGCCGTCCTCGTCGCAGGAGCGCGACGTGGGCATCATCGGCGCGATCGCCGCGACGGCCGGGGTCGACGCGCCCACGTACACGCGCGAGCTCCCGGGCATGAGCGCGTTCGTGCTCGAGGACGGCGCGATCTATCACACGTATTCGACGTACGCGCGCGGCCTCGACGGCCTGTGGGGCATGTACCAGTGGCTCGACCGCGCGCCCAGGGGCCGCAACGAGACCGGACCGTGGTTTCGCCGCCACGACGAATACGGCAAGCCGCGAGCTGGTTCGTCGCGGCTTTTTTGAGCTGGCTCGCTCATGATCTTCAGGTCCGCCGGGGCTTCTCCCCTCGAAAACCTTCCTCCCTGCGCGCAGCGCGAGGAGGTGCCCCGCAGGGGCGGAGGGGGCATGAGCCACAACATCGGTGCGGCCCATGACGCCC
>DATIVM010000039.1:0-6284 GCA_035465975.1 Usitatibacter sp. | reverse complement strand
GTAGGCGGCGAGCAGGTGCACGCGCGCCTCGCCGAGGAAGTTGCGGTGCGCCGGCATCATCATGGTGCGCCCGCCGGTGATGGTCTCGGCGATCGTCGCCTCCGACGAGCCGTAGATCCAGATCTTGTCGGTGAGGTTCGGCGCGCCGACGGCCTGGTTGCCCTTCGCGTCCGGCCCGTGGCAGGCGACGCAGTAGGTCGCGAAGTTCTTCTGCCCGCGCTCGGCACGCGCCTTGTCGTGCGAGAGGCCGGAGAGCGAGCGCACGTAGTTCGCGGTGTCGAGCACGCCTTCCGGGCCCAGGGCCGGCCCGAAGGGCGGCATGACGCCGTTGCGCCCGTCGAGGATCGTGGTCTTGATGGTGTCCGGCGCGCCGCCGAAGAGCCAGTCGTCGTCGGTGAGGTTCGGGAAGCCGCGGCCGCCGCGCGCGTCCGACGCGTGGCACTGGATGCAGTAGGTCATGAAGAGCTTCTGGCCGATCTGGCGCGCCTCGGGATCCTTCGCCACCTCGACGAGATCCACGCTCGCGTACTTCTGGTACAGCGGGCCGAACTGCGCCTCGGCGGTCTTCATCTCGCCCTCGTACTGCGCGCGCGAGCTCCAGTGCGCGGCGCCGCCCCAGGTGCCCAGGCCCGGATAGATCCACAGGTAGACGAGCGCGAAGACGATGGTGATCCAGAAGAGCCACACCCACCAGCGCGGCAGCGGATTGTTGTACTCGTCGAGGTCCTCGTCCCACACGTGCCCGGTCTTGTCCGGCTCGCTCGCCACCTTCCGCTTGCTCATCCTCACCAGGATGAACGCGCAGAAGGCGATGCTCAGGAGCGTGAGCGCCGCGACGTATATCCCCCAGAAATTGCTGGTGAAGTCACTCATGATTCTCGTCGTCCTCGAGCGGCATCCTCGCCGCCTTCTCGAACCCCTCGCGGTTGGCCGGATGCACCGCGTACGCCACGATCCCCACGAAGCAGCCGAACGAGGCCACCGTGACGATTTCCCTGAGCACGTTGATGTCCATGGCTACCTCGCCGTCTTCACCGAGGTGCCGAGCACCTGGAGGTAGGCGACCAGCGCGTCGAGCTCGGTCTTGCCCTCGAGCTCGGCCTTCGCGCCCTTGATGTCCGCGTCGGTGTAGGGCACGCCCAGCGTGCGCAGCACCTCGAGCTTGCGCTCGATGTGGCTCGCGTCGGCCGGCGACTTCGCGAGCCACGGGTAGGCCGGCATGTTGGACTCCGGCACCACGTCGCGCGGGTTGTTGAGGTGGATGCGGTGCCAGTCGTCGCCGTAGCGGCCGCCCACGCGCGCGAGGTCCGGCCCGGTGCGCTTGCTGCCCCACAGGAACGGGTGGTCGTAGACGCTCTCGCCGGCGACCGAGTAGTGGCCGTAGCGCTCCGTCTCGGCGCGGAACGGCCGGATCATCTGCGAGTGGCAGTTGTAGCAGCCCTCGCGGACATAGATGTCGCGCCCGGCGAGCTGCAGCGCGGTGTAGGGCTTGAGCCCGGCCACCGGCTCGGTCGTGGAGCGCTGGAAGAAGAGCGGCACGATCTCCACCAGCCCGCCCACGCTCACCACCAGCAGCACCAGCAGGATGAGGAGGCCCGTCTTCCTCTCGATCAGGTCGTGCGTCAGTTTCATTTCGCTTGCTCCCGGTTACCCCGGAAAGCGCCGATCAACGCCGATCCCACGCCGATGAGCGCCGATACGAAGGCCGAAAGAAACCCGGAATCGCCCGGTCCCTGGATCCACGCCAGCCTCCACGCATCCATCGTCTTCACGCCTTCGGCGGCGATCGGCGTCGGATCGGCGTTCATCGGCGCTTCAAGGAATTTCGCTCGCATCACTCTCTCCCTTACGCGTGCGCCGCGGCCGCCGCCGGGATCGGCGCGTCCTGCGCGCGCCCCACGAGCATCGTCTTCGTGACGTTCCACGCCATGATCAGCATGCCGGTGATGTACAGGATCCCGCCGGTGAGGCGGATCGCGTAGAAGGGATAGGTCGCCTTGACGCTCTCCACGAAGCTGTAGGTGAGCGTCCCGTCGTTGCTCACGGCGCGCCACATGAGGCCCTGCATGACGCCCGCGATCCACATGGAGGCGATGTAGAGGACGATGCCGAGCGTGGCGATCCAGAAGTGCAGGTTGATCGCCTTCACGCTGTACATCTCGATCCGCCCCACCAGGCGCGGGATGAGGTAGTAGAGGCTGCCCATGGTGATGAGGCCCACCCAGCCGAGCGCGCCCGAGTGCACGTGGCCGATCGTCCAGTCGGTGTAGTGCGAGAGCGCGTTCACCGTCTTGATGGACATCATCGGGCCCTCGAACGTGGACATGCCGTAGAACGAGAGCGAGACGATGAGGAACTTGAGGATCGGGTCGTCGCGCAGCTTGTGCCACGCGCCCGACATGGTCATCATCCCGTTGATCATCCCGCCCCAGGACGGCGCGAGCAGGATCAGGGAGAAGAGCATCCCGATCGACTGGGTCCAGTCCGGGAGCGCCGTGTAGTGCAGGTGGTGGGGACCCGCCCACATGTACGTGAAGATGAGGGCCCAGAAGTGCACCACCGAAAGCCGGTACGAATAGATCGGCCGCCCGGCCTGCTTCGGGACGAAGTAGTACATCATCCCGAGGAACCCCGCGGTGAGGAAGAAGCCCACCGCGTTGTGGCCGTACCACCACTGCACCATCGCGTCCTGCACGCCGGCGTAGGCCGAATAGGACTTCCACAGGCTCACCGGCACCGCGGCGCTGTTCACGATGTGGAGCAGCGCGATGGTGAGGATGTAGGCGCCGAAGAACCAGTTGGCGACGTAGATGTGCTTCACCTTGCGCTTGGCGATGGTGCCGAAGAAGACGACCGCGTAGGAGATCCACACGACCGCGATGAGGAGGTCGATCGGCCACTCGAGCTCCGCGTACTCCTTGCTCTCGGTGATGCCGAGCGGCAGCGTGATCGCGGCCCCGACGATCACCACCTGCCATCCCCAGAAGGTGAAGGCCGCGAGCCGGTCGGAGAAGATGCGCACCTGGGAGGTGCGCTGCACGACGTAGTACGAGGTGGCGAAGAGCGCGCAGCCGCCGAACGCGAAGATCACGGCGTTGGTGTGCAGCGGGCGGAGCCGTCCGTAGGAGAGCCACGGGATGCCGTGCGTGAGGTCCGGCCAGAGCAGCTGCGAGGCGATGATGACGCCGACCAGCATGCCGACCACTCCCCAGACCACGGCCATCACCGCGAACTGGCGGACGACCTTGTAGTTGTACATGCCCTGGGCTTCCATGCGCGATCCTCGGGGTGAATTTCCGGTGCGGGAATATACGGAAATGCTAGGTCGCGGCGGCCCGCCGCGTTTGACCGCGATCAAGTCGCGGGGCGCAAAAAGGCGCCGCGCGCCTTCCGGCTAGCCCGCCGGAACCAGCACCGCCGCGCCCTCGATCGCGCCGCGCCGCAGGTCCTCGAGCGCCGCGTTCGCCTGGTCGAGGCGGTAGCGGCGCGTGGAGGGATGCAGGCGCGCGCGCACCGCCGCCTCCAGCAGCTCGTCGCCGTCGCGCCGCGTGAGGTTCGCGACGGAGCGCACGGAGCGCTCGCCCCACAGCAGCGCGTAGGGGAACGCGGGGATGTCGCTCATGTGGATGCCCGCGCAGACGACGCGGCCGCCGCGCTCCACCGCGGCGAGGGCCGCGGGGACGAGCGCGCCCACCGGGGCGAACAGGATCGCCGCGTCGAGGGGCACGGGCGCGCGTCTCGTCGATTCCCCGGCCCATCGGCAGCCGAGCTGCAGCGCGAATCGCTGCGCCGCCTCGTCGCCGGGCCGCGTGAACGCGTAGACCTCGCGCCCCTGGTGCGCGGCGATCTGCGCCACGATGTGGCCGGCCGCGCCGAAGCCGTAGATGCCGAGGCGGCGCGCATCGCCCGCGAAGCGCAGCGCCCGGTAGCCGATGAACCCCGCGCAGAGGAGCGGGGCCGCCTCCTCGTCGCCGTACGCGTCCGGGATCGGGTAGCAGTAGCGCTCGTCGGCGACGGCGTGCTCGGCGTAGCCGCCGTCGCGATGCAAGCCCGTGAAGCGCGCTTCCGCGCACAGGTTCTCGCGGCCGGTGCGGCAGAACGCGCACTTCCCGCACGCCCGCGCGAGCCATGCGACGCCCACGCGCTCGCCCGCGGAGAAGAGCCCCGCGCCGGGTCCGCGCGCCACGACGCGCCCGACGATCTCGTGGCCCGGGACGATCGGGAGCTTCCCGCCCTCGAGCTCGCCGTCGACGACGTGCAGGTCCGTCCGGCAGACGCCGCAGGCGAGCACGCGCAGCAGCACCTCGCCCGGCCCGGGCTCGGGCATGGGGACCTCCTCCAGACGCAGCGGCTCCCCCGGCCGGTGCAGGCGCATCGCTCTCATCGTGGCAGCCATCGTGGTAGGGGAGCTTGCATGGAGCGGCGGGAGAGCCTTTGACGGCTATCAAACCGCCCGGAAGCCGCGCCGCCATATTGGGCCATGATCCTCGACCTGCCCGGGGTCGTACGGACCCGCCGTGACCCGGATCTCCTCGATCGCCACCGCGCGGAGGTCATCCTCGGGCGCGTGCGCGCGATCGCGCCCCTCTTCGCGATCCTCACCCTCGGCTGGACCGCGGTGGATGCGGTGGCCTTCGACCGGGAGACGCTCGCGCGCCTGGCCATGCTGCGCGTGCCCGCCGCCGCCGCCTTCGTCGCGCTCGCGCTCGCCTGCCGCCGGGGCGCGGCGAGCCTCGGCCGCGCCGAGGCCTCGCTCGCGCTGCTCTTCGCGATCCCGGCGCTGCTCCTGCTCGCGGCGTGGCGGGTCCTCTCCGGCGCCTCGCACACCGGGCTCGCCCCGGTAGCGATCTCGATGTACGAGTTCCTGCCGTTCGTCCTCGCCGCCGGCATCGCCGCCTTCCCGCTGAGCGCGGTGGAGGCGGCCGCGCTCGCGACGATCGCCCTCCTCGCCGAGGGCTGGGCGGTCGCCTTCGAAAGCGTTCCCGCGCAGCCGAACGCGCCCCTCGGCGCCTTCTGGCTCCTCACGCTGGTCGCCGCCGTCTGCGGCTACGCGAGCACGAGCCAGATGCGGCTCCTCGAGGAGCTGGTGCGCCAGGCGGCACGCGACCCGCTCACCGGCTGCTACCGGCGCGAGAGCGGCAGGGAGTTCCTCGACGTGCAGTTCCTCATCGCCGCGCGCCACGGCGCGCCGCTCGCGGTGCTCTTCGCCGACCTCGACGGGTTCAAGCGCGTGAACGACGACTACGGCCACGAGGAAGGCGATCGCGTGCTCGCCTCGGCGGCCGGCGCGCTGCGCGACATGGTGCGCGAGTCGGACCTGGTGCTGCGCTGGGGCGGCGAGGAGTTCGTCGTCGTGCTGCCGCACACCACGAAGCGCGAGGCGGTCGCGCTCCTCGAGCGGCTTCGCGAGCGGGGCCTCGGCACGCTGCCCGACGGGCGGGTGCTCACGCTGAGCGTCGGCGTCGCGGAGCTGCTCTCCGACGGCCCGCGCAGCGTCGACGAGCTGGTGGAGCTCGCCGACCGGCGCATGTACAGCGCGAAGCAGGCGGGACGCAACCGCTACGCGGACGGCGACGGCGCGCCGTGCCTCCTGCTCGCCACGGAAATGTCGGCTTCCTCCAGGTAGTCGGGCACCTCGCACGCCCAGCCGAAGCGCTCCGCGATGCGCCGGCGCAGCGCGTCGGCGGCGGCGGGCTCGCCGTGCGTGAGGAAGACGCGCGCCGGGGCGCTTGGCCAGCGCGCGAGCCAGTCGAGGATCTCGTCGGCGTCCGCGTGGGCCGAGAGCGTCTCGAGGTTGCGCACCTCGGCGCGCACCGGCACGTACGCGCCGTGGATCTTCACCTCGGCCGCGCCGTGCACCATGGCATCGCCGCGCGTGCCGCCCGCCTGGAAGCCGGTGAAGAGGATGGTGTTGCGCGGATCGGGCGCGAAGCGCTTGAGGTGATGCAGCACGCGCCCGCCCGTGGCCATGCCGCTGCCGGCGATCACCACCATCGGCCAGCTCGACTGGTCGATCGCGCGCGACTCGTCGGGCGTCACCACGCGGCGCGCGACGTGCGCGAGCGCCTGGCAGTCGTGGGCGCTGAGTCGGTGCTCCGAGGGGTGGCGCAGGTACGCCGAGGTCACGTCCCACGCCATGGGGCTGTCGAGGTAGATCGGCAGCGAGGCCGGGATGGCGCCGGTGCCGCGCAGCCGAAACAGGTAGAACATCAGCGCCTGCGCGCGGCCGACGGCGAACGCCGGCATCACGACGCTGCCGCCGCGCGCGGCCGTGTCGGTGATGA
>DATIVM010000038.1:0-2330 GCA_035465975.1 Usitatibacter sp. | reverse complement strand
GGCGGCCTCGGCCCGACGACGCGCGCGCGCCCCATGCCCCGAGCGCTTGCCGCGCTCCTCGACTTCTCGTAGCATCTGCACCTCCGGCGCGCCGGGGCCCGTCTCTTCTGCCAGGTTGAGGGGCTCCGGCGCGTTGGTCTTTGTACGCCCGGACACCATATCACTGGCCGGGCGTTCCCGTCTTGCCGAATCGACCTCGGCGGTGCTATTCGCGCGCGCCCGCGTCACCACACCCCCCACGGGTCGTGCTCGTCGTCCTCGACGCGCGGTGCTCGCAGGCGCAGGCGCTCGCGCTCGGCATCGTCGCGCAGGCGCGCCAGGGCGGCGTCCACGGCACGGCGGCGCAGGTCGCGCACGTCCTCGACCACGACGGGCGGCGCCGCCGGCAGCGGGACGCGGCGCGGGAACGTCGCGGAGCCGACCTCGAGGGGCCGGTTGATGTACTCGACGCTGCCGCACAGCGGGTCTTCGTTCCCGTCACGCATGGCGCACCCCTTGGAACAGCGGCAGCCCGGCGGTCTCTGGACCGGGCGCCGCTCGAAGCCTCGCGACCGCGACGCGGCAGTGCTCCTCGTTCAGATCGATCCCCCACGCGCGACGCCCGAGAGCCTTCGCGGCAACGAGCGTCGTGCCGGAGCCCATGAACGGATCGCCGATCTGCGCTTCGGGCGGCGCGGCCCACCGGAGCAAGCGCCCCATGAGCCGCTCGGGCTTTTGGTTCTTGTGGTAGCGGCGCTCCCACGTCGGGATGATGGGCTCTTCCCATACGGTCGTCTCGAAGTGCTGCCCGGCGAAGGTGTCGCGCGAGAAAATCCAGATCCGCTCGTCGCGCATCGCCGCGGGGCACGGCGGACCCACGTGCGTGTCTTTTGCCCACACGATCTCGCAGCGGATCGGATGCGGCATGGCCGACTCGATGTCGCCGCGGCGCTTCCACGATCCGAACCACGCTACGACGGGCGCCATCTCGCATGCGGCGCGGCACCATGCGGGATCAAGGTCGCGATCCCACTCGCTCGGCACATGGTAGGCCGTGGGCGCGACCATGTGCCCTCGCCCGCGGCGAGCGCCGAGGGGCTTATCGGCGATGGCGAACGGCGCATCCGTTGCGATGACGTCGGCGCGAAGCTCACGCGAAAGCTCGCGCATGTCGCCGCAGTAGACGACGATCGCGCCGTCGGGGCTGGTGTAGTACGGCTTCACGCCCCCACCTCCGGCGCATCCGTGGCCCACACGCTCACCACCTCGCCGCCGACGAGGAGGCGCACGCACCACCCGCGCTCCCCGGCCGCGGCGATGCGCAGACCGAGGGCGCGGAGCTTGGCGGCGATGATGCGGTCCCGGGTCACGACGACGCCCCCGTCCGCGCTCGCGCGATGGCGGCGCGCGCTTCCTCGACGCTCGACACGTAGGCGGCGAAGCCTCCAAAGGCGCGCACATCTTCCAGCCACACCCGCTGCGCCATCATGTGCCTCTGCGCCGCCGTGGCCCTCGCGCCGCGGTTGTGGGCGCGCAGGAGGTCGTCCGTCGTCGGGATCTCGCCCGGGACCTTGACCTCGAGCGCCACCCATCGGCCGCTTGGACGGAGCACGCCCACGAGATCCGCGCTCCCGTTGCCCAGCCCGCCGCGCACCATGCGGTTGCTCTTCACGACGGCGCACTGGGCGTTCCGCATCAGGAGCAGGTCCGGGCACGTCAGCGCGAGCGCTTCGCGGATGGCGTCGGAGAGCGCGCCCTCTCCCTGGCGGCGAGGCTTGGCCTTGGGCGCCGCGAAGATCTCGCGGAAGCGCTCGACTTGATGCCGGGCTGCAGGAGGGATCGTCATCGCGGCGCTTCCGAGATCGAGTTGACTGGCACCAATCCGCGGCGAGCGAGTGCCTCGCGCCACGGCGTGAAGACGCGCGTCTCGCGGCACCAGAAGCCCCACGACTGGACGCGCGCCGACGTGACGAAGAGCGTCCAACACCCGCGCGCCTCATCGATCAGGTCCACGCGGTGGAACGTGTCGGGCGCGAGGTGGTTGACGTCGCCAGGCCCATACACGCGCACGTCGATGCCGTCGCCTTCGCCGCGCCGCTCCTCGCGATAGCCACCCGTGAGGATGACCGACGTCCCCGCCCACGGATGGTTGTGCAGCTCCCGGTCCGCGTCGCCGCGGTGGAAGAAATGGAGGTACACGTGGCCGCCGTCGGGCATCTCGGCAAGCGTGTACCGGCTCAGGTAAGGACCGCGCTCGCCCTCGATGACGCGACGCGGGAAGCGCTGCGCGAAGGCGAGGATCAGGCGGTCCTGGTTCATGCGTCACCGCCGGGCGCCATGAAGACCGCCTC
>DATIVM010000037.1:0-6683 GCA_035465975.1 Usitatibacter sp. | reverse complement strand
GATGGTCCCACAAGAGTTGCGCCATGTGTGCGCCCTCCTTCCATGCGCCGGACTGCATTGTTCTCGATCGTTCTGGGCGTTTTGTTCCTTATTGAGCAGTTGCAACATGCGAACCAAAGCGAGAGAAGTCTGGCAACCTTCCTTGGTCCTGTCAATGCCGACGCCGAACCGCGCCTTTTCCGCCATCCCCTCTCCGGCGGCGCCGGTTGCTGCGCCGGTTCAGCGGACCACGCTCACGTAGAACACCTGCGCCGACTGCTCGCGCGGCTGCGGATCGGCGTCCTGCGTGCCGTTGGCGCGCACGACCGTGACCGTGTAGCGGTAGGTGCCGCTCACGGGCCGGCGAAGGACCACGTCGTCGATCGAATAGTCGATCCGCACCTGCGCGCTCGTCGTCGTCGCGTTCAGCTCGGCGGTGCCGCCGCCCTCGAAGGCCACCAGGACGGCCGCGATGCGCGCGTCCTCGCGTCCCTGCACGGCGTCGAAGACGGACGGGACGATGCGCACCGTCACCATGCGGAAATATTCCGTCGTCGAGCGGTCCAGGATCGACGTCCAGATCGCTTCCGCATCGGGCACCACGGTCACGCCGCCCAGGTCGAAGGCGAGCTCCGCTTGCGGTCGCGCGGGAAGCGGCGCCTCGGGCGACACGGTGAGCGTGAGGGTCTCGCCCGGCGCGAACCCTTCGTGCGGCAGCGTGCCCGGAAGGGTGGTTCCGCGCACGACCCCGCCCGCGGCCGAGAACGTCGCATCCAGCGTCTGCACGTTCACCGGGCTCTCGATGTCGTTGCGCACCGCGACCTGGAAGCTCCCGTCCTGCGCCGCCGCGGCATCGTACGAGAACATCTCGCCCTCGAGGTCGTCCATGCGCGCCTCGAACGGGATCACCTCCGTGTCGGCGTGCGGCACGTCGATATCGACGTGGCCCATGAAGAGCGAGGCCGTGGACCGCTGCATCGCGTCGAACAGGATCTGGAAATCGCCGAGCGGCATCGTGAGCGTGTCCTTGAGCGCGCCCTGCAGCACGAGCGCGGCATCGGCGCGCTGCTCGCGCACCGAGCCGGCGCGGGTCGGCCGATCGACGTAGTAGCGCACGTCGCTGCTCGCGAAAGGCTGGAACTGCACGCTCGTCGCGCCGAAGCGCGCGTCGGCGAGGAGCTGCGCACGGGCGTCGTCCAGCCGCTTGCGATCGGTGTAGGGCGCGACCACGTAGTCGAACACCACGTCGGCATCGCTGCCGTCTTCGCGCGAATTCACGCGCACCGTCGCGAACGGCGTGAACGGCGCTTCGCGCCGGCGCGCGATCTTGAAGCGGTCGGGGAAGCAGTACGCCACCGAGGGGCGCGAAGCGTCCTGCAGGTAGGTGTGGAATCCGCCGCGCCACGGCAGCCGGTAGCGAATGAGGCCGCCCTCCCCGCCGGCCGGCGTGAGGCCCTGGAAAATGTACGCGTGGAGCGCCGGCGCGAACGTGAACGGCGTGGGTGCCACGTCCTGGTCGAGCTCGCTGCGCAGCGAGAGATAGGGCGGCGTGGCGGCCGCCGGCGCCGCGGTCGAGACGACGTTGGAGTCGCGCGCCAGGTTCGCCCGTCGATCGGTGATCGTGACGAATACCTGTCGCGGCACGGCCGTGCCGGCGGGCAACGTCAACGCGAGGTCCGAGAGCTGCTCGCCCGAGTTGAGCGCGCAGAAATTGTAGAGGCGCGCCTTGCTGTCCGCGTCCTTCACGTCGACCCAGGCACGCGACGCGGCTTTGCGCGCGCCGCCCGGCGGGAGGTCGGCCGCCGGCGCGAAGAAATCGTCCGGGAACTGCGCCCAGTTCTCGATCGCGAGCCGCAGGCGCGTGGACGTCCCGTCCTGCTGCATCCCGGCGAACACGAGCTTCGGCACCGGCAGCGACGGCACGAAGCGCGGCGGGGGCCGCAGCACCGGCGTGATGGCCACGGGCCGCGCGAGCACCGCCACCGAAGCCATCGCCGCCGCCGAAGCCCGGAGGGCGACGGGGGCCGCTTCCTTGCGGACGGCCACCGGCGCCATGAGGACCGGGACGGGCTTCGCGAACGCGGTCGCGATCGCGGCGATCGGCCGCTGCGGCAGCACGAAGATCGGCGGCTTGCCGGGCGGCGCGGGCGGTGCGGGCGGCTGCGGGACCGACACGTCGATGAAGCGCTGCACCATGAGGCGCGCCCGGTGCTCCGGTTCGGTGAGCGCGCGATAGACGTCGTCGCGCTCCTGCAGCGTCGCGAAGGTGAGCACGGCCTTCACGTTCGCCCCGTCGCGCGTGACGTCGCTGAATTCCAGCGCCTTGGTGGCGCCCGCCGGCGGCGCCACGAGGTACTCGAGCCGGATCTTCACCGTATGCGGGTATTCGGCGGCGTCGCGCGCCGCCTCCGCGATCGCCGGCGCCGGCGCCGCCACCAGGTTCACCTCCAGAGTGGACGACGCCTGCCCCTGCGTCATCGCCACGCGATAGCGCTGCTCTCCGGAGACGCTTTGCTCGTCCAGGACGTATCGCGGCACGTAGAGCTTGCGGCTTGGATCGGAGATGCGCGCGTAGAGGAGCTCGTCGGTGGGCTGGGGCGCGGGGCTGGTCGCGACCGGCTCGATCGCCGCCTCGTTCACCGGCGCCGCCTCGGCCCGCCGCCCGAGGCGCAGGGGCGCGGACTCGCGGATCGCCTTGCGGCTGGCGACCGCCACCTCGCGCTTCGCTTCCTGCCGCTTGAGCTTCGAGCTGTAGACGACCAGCGGGCCCGAGGCCGGAGCGTCGCTCCACGCGCCGCCCTGCGGGTCGTAGGCGCGGTAACGGAAACCGGGATGGAACGGCGAGCGCGCGAACCAGCGGAAAGTGCGCGCGCTTTCGGCCGGCGTGAAGGAGAGGGTCGTCACGTTGTCGTCGCTTTCGGCGAGGCCGTCCGGCAGCAGGCTCACCGCGCGCACCGTGGCGTTGTCGTCGAAGACGCAGCGAACCTCGGCCTGGCGCGGGCCGTAGGTGGAGAAGGAGGTCACGTCGAGCTGCGCGTGCAGCGTCTCGAACGCTCCGAGCGGCAGGGACCCCGATCCGTCGCGTGCGGTGGCGAGCGCGTCGATGCGCAGGTCCGTGCGCTCCTTCGGCACCGCCAGCGCCACGGTCGCGTTTCCGCTGTCGAGCGTGAACGCGCGTGAATGCGCGCGGCCGGCGCTCTCGTACGAGACGACGCCCGAGACGAGCGCGAGCTCGGCGAGCGCTTGCGAAGCCTCGACCAGCGCGAAATCCACCGGGAACTGCTCGGGCGAGAGGTGCAGCGGCGATCCCGCGCCCTCGACGGGCGCCGCGTCGATCTCGCGTTCGCCCTCGTCGTCGGAGAAGACCGCGAAGGCGCTGTACCAGTAGCGCACCGGCTCGCCGGGCGAAAGCGTCACGTCGGCGCTCGCCGTGTCTCCGGGCGCCTCGAACACGATCGTGGCGGTTCGCGCCTGCGGCCGCTCGGGCAGGTGCGGCGGGAAGCTGAGGTTCACGCCGAGCGCCTCCACGCCGGTGCGCGCCGCGGGCAGGTTGCACAGCGCCGTGACCCGCGTGCGTCCCAGGGAGGGAAGCGTCGCGAGCGTGTCGCGGTGCACGATCGAGTCGAGCCCGAGGCGATCGGCCTGCGCCTGCGCCGCGGCGAGGAGGTCGATGCGCAGCGCCACCTGCCGCCGGCCGAGCACGGGTTGCAGCAGCGCCCAGCTCACGATCGTCGAGCCGGAAGGCGCCTCGAGCTGCACGGCAAGCCCCGTGTCCCCCGCCCGCGCGGGAACGTAGCGCCCGAAGCGTGCCACGACGCGATCGGCCATGGTCTCGGCGAAGCGGCCGCGCGCATCGTCGCCGACGTCGCCGCCGATCGCGACCGGCAGCGACGCAGGATCGCGCGCGAAGAACGCGACGATCGCATCCCGCGACATCGTGCCGGAGGCATCGGCTTCGGCGAGGACCTGCCGCAGCAGCGCCGAAGCCTCGAACCGCACGACCACCGCAACGCGCGGGGAAACGCCCTCGATCTGCGCGAGCGCGAGGCCCGCGAGCGGCGTGCGCTCGCGCAGCATGGCCTCGAGGATCAGGCCGCTTTCCATCGAGAGCTCCGCCACGAGGCGCGCGGACCCGAGGCCGTTCGAGGCGAGCATGACCGGCTCGCCCAGCTCGGTTGGAATGCGCAGTCCCGGCGTCGGCGAAAGGCGGAAGCTCCAGTCGGTGAGCACGCAGGGCGAGAGCGTGGCGCCGGGATCGATGTCGCGCACGCGGCCGAGCGCCTCCTGCATCGCGAATTGCGGCGCGAGGCCGAGCGCGAGCGAAGCGCGCGAATCCGCGTCGGTCAGGGCGCGCAGGAGGTCGAGCCTGAAATCGAGCGTGCCGTCCGCGGCGGCCGCGACGCCGCAACCCGAGGGCTCCAGCCGGAAGGGACCGCCGCCGAACGCGTAGTAGATGCGGCCGGAGGCGAAGCTGACCGGGCGGTCGAGGTCTGCGTATCCGATGAGCGACATGAGCGTCTCCCAGGTCAACCGGCCGCGGAGCGCGCGATCGCGCGCGCCTCCTCGAGGGCCGGGCACCGCCACACCGCGTGTCCGTAGGCGCTGCAGCAGCACGCCGCGGCGTCGTCGTCGCTTTCGAAAGCGAGCGCCGCCACGCGCCGCGCCGCGGGCGCGAGCGCGCTCGCTCCGCGCTCCACCGCACGCTCGAGCGCTTCCGCGAAGCCGCGCCGCGACGGATAGAACGGCGTGAGCGAAGCGAGCCGCGCGCGCTCGTCCCCCGCCCAGGCAAGGCCGCGATCGATCGCCGTGCACGCCTCGCGAAATCCGGGCAGGTGCGGGGCGCCGAGCTGCGCCATGAGCGCCGCCACGTTCGCATTCACGCAAGCGTCGACGACCTGCACGCGCGGCCGCACGCCGCCGCGCGGGACGATCCACGTCTCGAAGCATCCCGGCACCACCCAGGGCGGACGCGCGATGCATTCGCCGGGCGGCACGCGGCAGGGAAGGATGGCGGTGCACAGCGCATGCAGCGCCGCCTCCCGGCTCATGCGGCCGTTGCGATGCAGCTGCGCCAGCATGAGCGCCGAATCGTCGACGTCGGGCGGCAGCTTCGCGGCCCAGGCGGGCCTCGACCGCTCGGGCCAGAAACCGTAGGCGCCCTTCGGCGAAGACCACGCGCATCCCTCGAGGAAATCGAGCGCGCGCGATTTCACGGACGCGAGCGCGGGATCGGCCACCACCGGGTCCAGCACCGTCAGCACCCATGCGGTGGTGAAGCCGTTCACGTCGAGGTCGCGGCTCGTGCGCGTCGCGACCACCGATTCGAAACCGCCGCACGGCCGCTGCAGCGCGGCCAGCCGCTCGATGCGCGCGGACATCATGGCGCGACGGGCCTCACCCCGATGCCGAGGGAAACGGCTCCGCCGGCGTCGAGCGTCACGGCGAGCAGGCCGTGGAACGTCTTCCAGTCGTTGCGCTCCGCGATCGGCGCGGTGGCGCGCAGGTACGTCGCGTCGTCCCAGCCGAGGCCCCGCGCCACGCGGCAGAAGCCGCGCCGGATGGCCGCATCCGGTCCCCACATCGCACGGGCGTAGAAATGCAGCGTGACGCGCTCGCTGGAAGGCCACCCGTAGCTCACGCCCACCGGCCCGGGAAAGCGCTCGCGGATCCGGTAGCCGTGCGCCTCCTCGATGAATTCGAGCAGCGACGGCACGCGCGCTTCGCCGCCGATCGGCGCGAGAACCGCGGGGAGCTCCCCCGGCTCGAGCGCACGCACGCGGACGTACGCCTCGAACGACGCGGACGAAGGCGTGTACGCGATCATTCGCGGCGTCACCTCGCGCGAGCCGAGCGGGAGGCTGCGCGCACGCAGCGGCGCCCCGCGCGGCACCTCGACATAGGCCTGGCCCGCCACACCCTGCGCGCCGGCTCGCAAGCCGAGCCACGCGCCGTACGCGAGCGGTCCGGCCGCCTGCATCGCGAGCAGTCCGTCGAGCACGGGGCGCGGCACGGGCTCGCCCAGCCCTTCCAGGATCGTGGCGACGACCTCGAGGCGTGCCGCGGCGGGCAGCGTGCGTGCGCCGGGCTCGACGGTGGCGCGAATGCGATCGTCCGCGGTCGAGAACGCGATCTCGAGCGGAAACCCGTCGCCCGTGAGGCGGCTTCCGCCCCACGGATCGCCGCCGCCCGCGAGGCGCGCGGCGAGCGCGGCGCAGATCGCGCGCGCGGCGATCCCGGCGCGGGGCGCATCGAACGCCGCCAACGCGTGATCGATCGCGGGATGGATCGATGCCGGCAGGATGGCATGCGCGAACGCGTCGGAGAGGTCGTTCACGGAAGGTGGATCTCCACTCGCGCGGGACCGCCGGCGCCCACGACCACGTCCGCCGCGCCCACCTTGCCGTGCGCGCGCGCTTCCACGCGATAGCTTCCCGGCGCCACGTGACCGAAATGGAACGCGCCGTCGGCGCCGCTGATCGCGGCGATGTCGCGATGGGGCTGCGTGCCGCCGACCACCGCGACCGTGGCACCGGCCACCGGAGCGCCGCCGGCTGCGAGCACGCGTCCCGAGATGGCGCCGAAAGAGGTGCTTGCCGGCACGGACGCCTCAGGGAGCCTGCGCCGCCCACTGCGCGATGTGGTCGAACACCTCGCGCGTGATGCGCGTCCCGCCGTGCGCCGCGCCGCCGCCCCACGTATGGATC
>DATIVM010000036.1:0-9770 GCA_035465975.1 Usitatibacter sp. | reverse complement strand
AGCTCGAGACCACCTCGTCGCTGCACCTCGACGCGGCGACGATGCTCAACCTCACGCAGGACCACCTCGACCGCTACGACACGCTCGCCGACTACGCGCGCGCCAAGGAACGGATCTTCCGCCATTGCCGGCGCCGGGTCGTGAACCGCGACGACCCGTGGAGCGCGGCGATGGGCGACGCGGACGCGTGCTCGTTCGGGCTGGGCGAGCCGAGGGACAACCTGCAATGGGGCCTCGATGCCGCGCGGCGCACGCTGCGGCACGGCGCGCAGCCGATCCTCGCCGCCGACGAGATGGGAATGCCGGGGCTGCACAACATCGCGAACGGGCTCGCGGCGCACGCGCTCGCCACCGCGCTCGGCCTCGCCCCCGGGCCGCTCGCGCAGGCGCTGCGCGAGTTCAAGGGGCTCGCGCACCGCGTGCAGCCGGTCGCCGAGGCGCGCGGCGTGCGCTTCTACGACGACTCCAAGGGCACCAACGTGGGCGCCTCGGTCGCGGCGCTCGAGGGCTTCGCCGAGCCGGTGGTGCTGATCGCCGGCGGCGACGGCAAGGGCCAGGATTTCACGCCGCTCGCGCCGGCGGTGAAGGCGCGCGCGCGGGCCGTGGTCCTCATCGGGCGCGACGCCGACGCGATCGCGATGGCGCTCGCGCCCACCGGCGTTGCGCTCGAGCGCGCGGCGACGATGGAGGCGGCCGTCGGGGCGGCGTTCGCGCTCGCCCGGCGCGGCGACGCGGTGCTGCTCTCTCCCGCCTGCGCGAGCTTCGACATGTTCCGCAACTACGGGCACCGCGGCGACGTGTTCGCCGCCGCGGCGCGCGCGCTCGCTTCGGGGACGGGTCGCAGCTCGACGCCGGATGCGCCCTGTCCCCCCGAGGAGGCCTGATGCTCTACAGCCCCGCGCGCCGCCCCTCGAGCTTCGACCAGGGCCTCGTCTGGTCCGCGGTCCTGCTCGCGGCGATCGGGCTGGTGATGGTCTACTCCGCCTCCGTCGCGATCGCCTCCTCCGAGAAGTTCACGGGCTACCGCGCGTCCTATTTCCTGGTGCGCCATTCGCTCTACCTCGCGGCGGGGCTCGCGCTCGCGGCGGCGTTCTTCCGCGTGCCGCTGTGGCTGTGGCAGAAGTCCGCGCCCTGGCTCTTCCTTTTCGGCACCGCCGTGCTGGTCGCGGTGCTCGTTCCGGGGCTCGGCCGCGAGGTGAACGGCAGCCGGCGCTGGATTCCCATCGGCCTCGGCACGTTCCAGCCCTCCGAGGTGATGAAGCTCCTCGTGGTGCTGTACTCGGCCGACTACACGGTGCGCAAGGCCGCGTTCATGGACGATTTCCGCAAGGGCTTCCTGCCGATGTTCGGCGTGATGACCCTCGTCGCGGCGCTGCTGCTGCGCGAGCCGGATTTCGGCGCGCTCGTGGTGGTGACCGCGATCGCCATGGCGGTGCTCTTCCTCGGCGGGCTCAACTGGCGGCTGTTCGCGGGCCTCGCCGCGCTCCTCGCCGTGGCGTTCGCGGCGCTCATCATCTCCTCGCCCTATCGCCTGCAGCGCATCCTCGGCTTCATGGATCCCTGGTCCGACGCGTTCGGCAAGGGCTACCAGCTCTCGCACTCGCTGATCGCCTTCGGGCGCGGCGAATGGTTCGGCGTGGGGCTGGGCGCGAGCGTGGAGAAGCTCTTCTACCTTCCCGAGGCGCACACGGACTTCCTGCTCGCGGTGATCGCCGAGGAGCTGGGCTTCGCGGGCGTGGTCGTCGTGATCGGCCTCTTCGTCTTCCTCGTGCACCGCGCCTTCGCCGTGGGCCGCCAGGCGGCGAGCCTCGAGCGCTACTTCGCGGCGCTGGTCGCCCAGGGCATCGGCGTGTGGCTCGCGGTGCAGGCGTTCATCAACATGGGCGTCAACATGGGGCTGCTGCCGACCAAGGGCCTCACGCTGCCGCTGCTTTCCTTCGGCGGCACGGGCATCGTCGTGAACTGCGTGGCGCTCGCGATCCTGCTGCGAATCGATTGGGAGAACCGGTACCTCATGAGGGGGGGCTCCGTATGAACAGGACCATCCTCATCATGGCAGCCGGCACGGGGGGGCACATCTTTCCGGGGCTCGCCATCGCTCGCGAGCTCGTGTCGCGCGGCTGGAGCGTGCACTGGATGGGGACGCCGCACGGCATGGAGAACCGCCTCGTCGCCGAGGCGGGATACCCGATGGTGCGCGTGAACATGAGCGGCGTGCGCGGCAAGGGCATCGGCGCGTGGCTGGTGCTGCCGGTGCGGATGCTGCGCGCGTTCTGGCAATCGACGCTCGCGATCTTCCGCATCCGGCCCGACGTCGTGCTCTCGCTCGGCGGCTACGTCGCGTTCCCCGGGGGGCTCATGGCCGCGTTGTGGAGGAAGCCGCTGGTGGTGCACGAGCCGGGCGCGGTCGCCGGCCTCGCCAACCGCCTGCTGGCGCCCTTCGCGGCCCGGGTCGCGGTCGGCATGGAGGGCGCGTTCGCGAGGAAGGCCGCGCAGCGCTGGGCGAACGTGCTGCCGAAGCCGAAGAGAGTCGACTGGCTCGGCACGCCGGTGCGCGAGGAGATCGCGGCGCTCGCCGCGCCCGACGCCCGCTACGCGGGGCGCGGCGGCGCCTTGCGGCTCCTCGTGGTCGGAGGAAGCCTCGGGGCGCAGACCCTGAACGACCTGGTGCTCGCCGCGCTCGCCTCGCTGCAGCCCGCCGAGCGGCCGCAGGTCGTGCACCAGGCCGGCGAGAAGCTCTACGAAGGGTTGCGCGCCGGCTACGAGAAGGCCGGAGTGCGCGCGGAGATCGTGCCGTTCATCGCGAACATGGCGGAGCGCTACGCCTGGTGCGACGTGCTGGTGTGCCGCTCGGGCGCCATCACCGTCGCCGAGATCACCGCGGCGGGGGTGGCCGCGATCCTCTTCCCGCTGCCGTGGTTCGTGGCGGACGAGCAGGCGGCGAACGCGGCGTTCCTCGCCGATCGCGAGGCGGGCATCGCGCTGCGCCAGCTCGAGACGACGCCGGCTTCGCTGGCGGCGCTGCTGCGCGGCCTCACGCGCGAGAAGCTCGCCGCCATGGCGCGCCGGGCCCGCGCGCTCGGCCGGCGCGACGCGACGCGCGCGTGCGCCGACCTCTGCGAGGAGCTCGCCCGTGCGGCATAAGGTGAAGCGCATCCACTTCGTGGGCATCGGCGGCTCGGGCATGTCGGGCATCGCCGAGGTGCTCGCGAACCTGGGCTACACGGTGAGCGGCTCCGACCTCGCGGAGAACGCCGCGGTGCGCCGGCTGCGCGCGCTCGGAATCCGCGTCCTCGCCGGCCACGACGCGGGCAACGTGGAATCGGCCGACGCGGTGGTCGTCTCCTCGGCCGTGAAGCCCGACAACCCCGAGGTGCTGCGCGCGCGCGAGCTGCACATCCCCGTGGTGCCGCGCGCCATGATGCTGGCGGAGCTGATGCGCTTCAAGCAGGGCATCGCCATCGCGGGCACGCACGGCAAGACCACCACCACTTCGCTCGTCGCGGCGGTGCTCGCCGAGGCGGGGCTGGATCCGACCTGCGTCATCGGCGGGCGCCTCAACTCGATCGGCACCAACGCGCGCCTCGGCAAGGGCGACTTCCTGGTCGCCGAGGCGGACGAATCCGACGCGTCCTTCCTCTACCTCCAGCCGGTGATCTCGGTCGTCACGAACATCGACGCCGACCACATGGAGACCTATGGGCAGGACTTCGAGAAGCTCAAGGCGACCTTCGTCGAGTTCCTCGGCCACCTGCCGTTCTACGGACTCGCGGTCGTGTGCAAGGACGACCCGCACGCGCGCTCGATCATGCCGGCGGTGACGCGCCCGATGCTCACCTACGGCATCGCAGCCGACGCGGACCTGCGCGCCGAGGGCGTGCGCTGGGAGGGCGCGCGCATGCGCTTCCGCGCGGTGAGCTACGTGAACCATTTCGCACCGCTCGAGGTGCTGCTGAACCTCCCGGGCGAGCACAACGTCCTCAACGCGCTGGCGGCGATCGCGGTCGCCCGCGAGGTGGGCGCGCCGGACCCGGCGATCGCGAAGGCGCTCGCCGAGTTCGCCGGCGTGGGCCGGCGCTTCCAGCGCTACGGCGAGATCCCGCTCGCCGCCGGCGGCTCCTTCACGCTGGTCGACGACTACGGGCACCATCCGGCGGAGATGGCCGCCACGATCGCCGCGGCGCGCGGCGCCTTCCCCGGCCGGCGCATCGTGCTCGCCTTCCAGCCGCACCGCTACACGCGCACGCGCGACCTCTTCGAGGACTTCGCGCGCGTGCTCTCGACCGTGGACGAGCTGGTGCTCGCCGACGTGTATCCCGCGGGCGAGGCGCCCATCGTCGCCGCCGACGGCCGCTCGCTCGCGCGGGCGGTGCGCGTCGCGGGCAAGGTGGAGCCGGTGTTCGTCGAGACCACCGCGCAGATGGCCGAGGCGGTGCTGTCGCGGCTGCGCGACGGCGACGTGGTGATCACCATGGGCGCGGGCTCCATCGGCGGGCTCGCGCCGGAGCTCGCCGCCTCCGCCGACGCGGCGCAGGCGGTGCGGGGCTGATGGCCATGGACATGAGCGAGCGCTTCGTGATCGAGCACGGCCTGCGCGGCACGCTCCGGCACGACGAGCCCATGGCGCGCCACGCGAGCTGGCGCGCGGGCGGCGCCGCGCGCGTCTTCTACCAGCCCGCCGACATCGACGACCTGTGCGCGTTCCTGCGCGCGTTTCCCGAGCCGCGGCCGGTGCTCTTCGTGGGCCTCGGCAGCAACCTCCTCGTGCGCGACGGCGGCTTCGACGGCGCGGTGGTGCTCACGCACCACACGCTCACCGGGATTCGCATCGGCGAGCGCGGCCTCGCGACGGTGATCGTCGGCGCGGGCGTGCCGGCCCCGCACCTCGCGCGCTTCGTCGCGAAGCACGGCGGCGGCGGCGCGGAATGGATGGCCGGAGTGCCGGGAACGATCGGCGGCGCGCTCGCCATGAACGCCGGGTGCTACGGCGGCGAGACGTGGAACCACGTCGTGAGCGTCGACACCGTCGACCGCCGCGGCAGGCTGCGCCGGCGCGGGAAGGAGGACTACGAGATCGGCTACCGGCACGTGGCGCTCGCCTCGGGCGCGCAGGAGTGGTTCGTGGGCGCGGTGCTCGCCTTCGAGGCGGGCGACACGGCGCGGTCGATGGCGCGCATCCGCGAGCTCCTCGCGCGGCGCGTCGCCTCGCAGCCGCTCAGCCAGCCCAACGCGGGAAGCGTCTTCCGCAATCCGCCCGGCGACCACGCCGCGCGCCTCGTCGAATCCTGCGGGCTCAAGGGCTTCGCCGTCGGCGGCGCGCAGGTCTCCACGAAGCACGCGAACTTCATCGTGAATCTCGGCGGCGCCTCGGCGGCCGACATCGAATCGATCATCGAGCACGTGGAGCGCACCGTGCGCGAGAGGACCGGCGTCGCGCTGGTGCGCGAGGTGCGCATCGTTGGACACGCGGCGCCCGAAGGGCGCTCGGGAGACGCGGCGCCCCAAGCGCGCCCGGGGAGGCCGCGATGAGCTTCGGCAAGGTCGCGGTCCTCATGGGCGGCCCCTCGGCGGAGCGCGAGATCTCGCTCATCTCGGGCAAGGCCGTGCTCGCGGCGCTCAGGAGCGAGGGGGTCGACGCGCACGCCTTCGACCCGGCCGAGCGCGAGCTCTTCGACCTCAAGCGCGAGGGCTTCGCGCGCGCCTTCATCGCGCTGCACGGGCGCTTCGGCGAGGACGGCACGGTGCAGGGCGCGCTCGAGGTGATGCGCATCCACTACACCGGGAGCGGCGTCATGGCCTCCGCGCTCGCCATGGACAAGTGGCGCACGAAGCTGGTGTGGCACGCGGCGGGCATCCCGACGCCCCGCTTCGCCATGGTCGACGGCACGACCGCCTGGGACAAGGTGGCGGACCTGCTGGGCCTGCCGATCATCGTGAAGCCGTCGCGCGAAGGCTCGACCATCGGCCTCACGAAGGTGACGCGCACGGCCGACCTTCCCGAGGCCTACGAGGCTGCGGCGCGCTACGACGAGCTGGTGCTCGCGGAGGAATTCGTGGCGGGCAAGGAGCTCACCGCGTCGATCCTCGGCGAGGTGGCGCTCCCGCTCGTGCGCATCGAGGCGCCGCAAGGCAACTACGACTACCAACACAAGTACTTCACCGACGAGACGAAGTATTACTGCCCGGCGGGGATCGACGCGCGCCTCGAGGACGAGATCCGCGCCGCGGCCCTGCGCTCGTTCCGCGTGCTCGGCTGCCGGGGCTGGGGCCGCGCGGACGTGATCCTGCGCGCCGACGGCAGCTATTCGGTCCTCGAGATGAACACCTCGCCGGGGATGACCGGGCACAGCCTGGTGCCCATCGCGGCCCGCGCCGCGGGCATCGACTACGCGGAGCTGTGCGTGCGCATCCTCGAGGATGCGCGCCTCGACAGCCGGGAGGCGCCATGAAGGAAGCCCCGGTCGTGCGCAGGCGCATCGTCCCGGCCGTCGCGGCCGTCGCCGTGATCGCCTCGCTCGCGGCGGGCGGCTGGTACGGCTATCGCGAGCTCGCCGCGCGGCCGATCGCGCACGTGGCCTTCGGCGGCGACGTGGGGCGGCTGCCGCGCGCGGAGCTGGATGCGTTCGCGAGGAGCCTGCGCGGCGTGCCCGCGGGGAGCGTCACCCTCGGCGCGGTGCGCGAGGCGGCGCGGCGCATTCCCTGGGTGCGCGACGCGGCGGTGCGGCGGCGCTTTCCCGACGGGCTCGAGGTGACCTTCGAGGCCTACGACGCGCTCGCGCGCTGGGGCGCCGGCCGGCTGGTGAGCGCGCGCGGCGAGGTGTTCGACGCCGCCTTCGACGGGAAGCTTCCCCGCTTCCAGGGCCCCGAGGGCTCCGCCCCCGCGATGGTGCAGCAGTACCGCGCGCTGGTGCCGATGCTCGCGCCGCTCGCGAGCCCCGTCGCGGAGCTGCGCCTGTCGCCGCGCGGCGCCTGGCAGGTGCTCCTCGACTCCGGACTCTTCCTCGAGCTCGGGCGCGGCGACGTCGCCCCGCGCGTCGAGCGCTTCGTCGCCGCCTGGCCCGGCCTCGCCGCGCGCGGCGTCGCGACGAAGCATGCCGACCTGCGCTACGCGAACGGCTTCGCGCTGCGCGTCGCGTCGAGCCCCGCGCAGGCCGCACCGCCCGCACCCAACGCCCCGAAGCGCAAACCGCAACCGAAGAAGAAATGATCCCCACGCGCCCCCGCGACAACCGCAACTTCCTCGTGGCCCTGGACATCGGGACCTCCAAGATCGTGACGCTCGTCGCCGAGATCACGGCGGAGGACACGCTGAACCTCGTCGGCATGGGGAGCCACCCCTCGCGGGGCCTCAAGAAGGGCGTGGTGGTGAACATCGATTCCACCGTGAACGCCATCCAGCGCTCCCTCGAGGAAGCGGAGCTCATGGCCGACGCCAAGATCAAGGACGTCATCACCGGGATCGCGGGCAGCCACATCAAGAGCTTCAACTCGCACGGCATGGTCGCGATCAAGGACAAGGAGGTGTCGCAGTACGACATCGACCGGGTGATCGAGACCGCGCGCGCGGTGAACATCCCCATGGAGCAGCAGGTGCTCCACATCCTCGAGCAGGAATTCATCATCGACGGGCAGGGGGGCGTGCGCCAGCCGATGGGCATGAGCGGCATGCGCCTCGAGGTGAAGGTGCACATCGTCACCGGAGCCGTCTCCGCCGCGCAGAACATCATGAAATGCGTGCGCCGCTGCGGCCTCGAGGTGCGCGACCTGATGCTGCAGCCCCTCGCCTCGGCCGAGGCGGTGCTCCTCGAGGACGAGAAGGACCTGGGCGTCTGCCTCGTCGACATCGGCGGCGGCACCACCGACATGGCGGTCTTCACCGACGGGGCCATCAAGCACACGTCGGTGATCCCGATCGCCGGCGACCAGATCACCAACGACATCGCGATGGCGCTGCGCACGCCGACCAAGGACGCGGAGGAGCTGAAGATCGCCCACGGCGTGGCGCTGCGCCAGCTCGCGAGCGCGAGCGACATGATCGAGGTGCCGGGCGTGGGCGAGCGCGGCCCGCGGGAGCTCTCGCGCCAGACGCTCGCCGAAGTCATCGAGCCGCGCGTGGAGGAGCTCTACTCGCTCATCCAGCGCGAGCTGCGCTCCTCGGGCCTCGAGGAGCTGCTCTCCTCGGGAATCGTGATCACGGGAGGCTCCGCGCTCATGAAGGGCATGGTGGAGCTCGGCGAGGAGGTCTTCCACATGCCGGTGCGCGTGGGCGTGCCGAACTACAACGGGGCGCTCGCGGAAGTCGTGCGCAACCCGCGCTATTCGACGGGAATGGGCCTCCTCATGGCCGGCCTCGAGCAGGTGAAGCGCGACCGGCACGCGCGGATCCAGGGGGCGGGCTTCAAGGAGGTCCTGGAGAAGATGAAGAGCTGGTTCAAGGGAAACTTCTAGGCGCGCCGCGCCCGGGGT
Source organism: Usitatibacter sp. (assembly GCA_035465975.1). Taxonomy (GTDB): domain Bacteria; phylum Pseudomonadota; class Gammaproteobacteria; order Burkholderiales; family Usitatibacteraceae; genus Usitatibacter. The sequence continues at coordinate 1,304 of DATIVM010000036.1, read as the reverse complement.
GAACGTGCAACTGCAACGCGACAACAACAGGAGACGGAGATGATCGAGCTGCTGGAAAGCCAATCACCGGAAGCGGTGATCAAGGTGGTGGGAGTCGGGGGCTGCGGCGGGAACGCCGTGGACCACATGATCAACAACGGGGTGCAGGGCGTCGAGTTCATCTCGATGAACACCGACGCGCAGGCCCTCAAGCGCAATCTCGCCAAGACGACGCTGCAGCTGGGCACCGGCGTCACCAAGGGACTGGGCGCGGGCGCCAAGCCCGAGGTCGGGCGCCTCGCCGCCGAGGAGGACCGCGAGCGCATCACGGAGCTCGTCTCGGGCGCCGACATGCTCTTCATCACGGCGGGCATGGGCGGCGGCACCGGCACGGGCGCCGCGCCGGTCGTGGCGGAGATCGCGCGCGACATGGGCATCCTCACGGTCGCGGTGGTCACCAAGCCCTTCGCCTTCGAGGGCAAGCGCCAGAAGGTCGCGGCGGTGGGGATCGAGCAGCTCAAGCAGCACGTGGACTCGCTCATCATCATCCCCAACGAGCGCCTGATGGAGGTGCTGGGCGAGGACGTCACGTACGAGGACGCGTTCCGCGCCTCGAACGACGTGCTGAACGGCGCGGTCGCGGGCATCGCCGAGGTGATCAACTGCCCCGGCATGGTGAACGTCGACTTCGCCGACGTGCGCACGGTGATGAGCGAGAACGGCGTGGCGATGATGGGTTCGGCGACCGCGTCGGGCCCGGAGCGCGCGCAGATGGCGGCCGAGCAGGCGGTGCACTCGCCGCTCCTCGAGGACATCCACCTCTCGGGCGCGCGCGGCGTGCTGGTGAACATCACCGCGAGCCACTCCATGAAGCTCAAGGAGGTGCACGAGGTGATGAACACCATCCGCTCGTTCACGGCGGAGGACGCGACGGTCATCTACGGCAGCGTCATCGACGAGGCGATCGGCGACGCGCTGCGCGTCACGATCGTGGCGACGGGCCTGGGCGGGGCGGCCGCGCAGCGCCAGCCGGTGATGCAGGTGGTGCCGCGCACCGGAACCGACGATGCGAACCCGGCCGTGAACTACGAGGAGCTCGACCAGCCGACCGCGATCCGGCGCCGGCGCGACGTGACGATCGAGGCGATGCGCCACTCGGGGGTCGACATGCTCGACATCCCCGCGTTCCTGCGCAAGCAGGCCGACTGATCGTCGCGCCCGGCCGCGAGGCCGGGAGGAAGAACGGGCCGCCGGCGCGTCTCCCGCCGGCGGTCCGGTTGCACCTTGGGCGGGCCCACGGGCCCGCTTTTCCTTTTTCCGGCTTG
>DATIVM010000035.1:0-2182 GCA_035465975.1 Usitatibacter sp. | reverse complement strand
GCGAAGTTCGACAACCGCCCGCGGCGCGCCTACAACGTGCCGCCCGACGCGCTGCTGGTGAATTTCGGCGCGGTCGATTTCACCTTCGTCCCGGAGGCGGACGGCGTGCGCGTGGTGGCCGAGCCGGACCTGCCGAACGTGGTGGTGACGAGCCACATCCATCGCGTCCCGGGCGGCTGCGACGCGTGGCGGCACGGCCTGCGCTACGACGTGCGCGAGGAAGGCCTCGTCGCGACCGTCGCCTTCAGCGGCGACTATCCCGAGGCCTGCGGCGAGAAGGCCTGGCCGCTCGCGCTCTTCGACACGCGGCGCTATCTCGATGCCGCGTTCCGGTGGGTGTGGACCGAGGCGGGCGGAAAGCTCGACGGGCGGGTGCGCGAAGGGGCGACGCCGGAGAACGCGCGCCTCTTCTACCGCGAGGAATCGGAGCCGCTCGCGATGCTGCTGCGCGACATGAACAAGTACTCGAACAACGTGATGGCGCGGCAGATCTTCCTCGCGCTCTCCGCCGAGGGAGAGGGCGGAGCCGGGAGCGCCGCGCGCAGCGTTTCGATCGTGCGCGCCTGGCTCGCGGCGAAGGGCATCGAGGCGCCGGAGCTGGTGCTCGAGAACGGCTCGGGCCTTTCGCGCGACGAGCGCGTGAGCGCGGCGACGCTCGCGGCGCTGCTGCGCCTCGCATGGGCGGGCGGCGCGATGCCCGAGCTCGCCGCCTCGCTCCCGATCTTCGCCGTGGACGGCACCTTCCGCGAGCATCCCGCGAGCGAGGCCGCGGGGCGTGCCCACCTGAAGGGCGGAACGCTCGACGGCGTGCAGAGCGTCGCGGGCTACGTGCTCGACCGCGCCGGCCGCCGCTGGGTGGTCGTGATGCTGATCAACCACGCGAACGCGAACCGCGCGCAGGATGCCCTCGACGCGCTGGTGGAGTGGGTGAGCGAGCGGGGCGCGCCGCGCGAAGGCGGGAGACGGCGATGAACGGATCGACGCACGAGGTGCTGAACCAGCCGCCGCCGCTCGCCGGCTACGACGCGTGGACGGGCGACGCGTGGCTGCGCGAGGCGGTGCGCCGCGCCGGCGCCGCGGACGTCGCGCCGGCCGCCGCGGAGCTCGGGCGCTACGTCGGAAGCGCCGAGGCGCAGGAGCACGCGCGGCTCGCGAACCGGCACGCGCCGGAGCTGCGCACGCACGACCGGTACGGCCGGCGCATCGACGCGGTCGAGTACCACCCGTCGTACCACGCGCTGATGGCGCGCGCGATCGGCGCGGGCGTGCATTCGCTCGCCTGGAAGCGGCCGAAGTCACCCTTCGCCGCGCGCGCCGCGCTCTTCTATCTCTGGAACCAGCTCGAGCAGGGCACCGCCTGCCCGGTCACCATGACGTTCGCGTCGATCCCGATCTTCGCGCACGCGCCGGCGCTCGACGCCGAATGGCGCGCGAAGGTGCTCGCCGACGCCTACGATCCGCGCCCCCTGCCCCGCGCGGAGAAGGACGGCGTGACGATCGGCATGGCGATGACCGAGAAGCAGGGCGGCTCGGACCTGCGCGCGGTCGCCACCCGCGCCGAACGCGACGGCGAGGCGTGGCGCCTCACCGGGCACAAGTGGTTCTGCTCGGCGCCCATGAGCGACGGGTTCTTCACGCTCGCGCGCGAGGCGGCGGGCGTGAGCTGCTATTTCGTGCCGCGCTCGCTGCCCGACGGGTCGCGCAACGCCTTCGAGATCCAGCGGCTCAAGGAGAAGGCCGGGAACCGCTCCAACGCCTCCGCGGAGGTCGAGTATCGCGGCACGTGGGCCTCGCCCGTGGGCGCGCCCGGCCGCGGCATCGCGACGCTCATCGAAATGGCGCACCACACGCGCTTCGACATCGTGGTCGGCATCGCGGGGATGATGCGCGCGGCGCTCGACCAGGCGCTGCACCACGCGCGCCACCGCTCGGCGTTCGGCCGGCGGCTCGCCGAGCACGCGCTGATGGCGAACCTGCTCGCCGACCTGGCGCTCGAGGCCGAGGCGGCGACGCTGCTCGCCTTCCGCCTCGCCGCCGCCTTCGACGCGAGTCGCGACGACGCGCACGAGCGTGAGCTGCAGCGTGCGCTCACTCCGATCGCCAAGTACTGGCTGTGCAAGCGCCTGACCGCGGTGGCGACCGAGGCGATGGAGTGCTTCGGCGGCAACGGCTACGTGGAGGA
>DATIVM010000034.1:0-27529 GCA_035465975.1 Usitatibacter sp. | reverse complement strand
ACGAGGAGGATCTGTCGGTCGACCTCGAGCCTGAAACCGGCGTGTGCTACTTCAACGACGCCGCGTACCGGGTCGGCGACTACGTGCTGAGCGGCAACGAGCTCCTGCACTGCGAGGAGCGCGGCGTGTGGGTCCGGCGCGGCGAGCTCCATGAGCCCGACACCATCGGTACATAACGCCGACATCGCGCGCTGCTTCGACGAGATCGCGGATCTCCTCGAGCTCGAAGGCGCCAACCCCTTCCGCATCCGCGCCTACCGCAACGCCTCGCGCGTGGTGGGCGAGCTGCAGATCGACCTCGCCGCTCGCCTCGCCGAGGGCGGCGAGCTGCCGAAGATTGCCGGCGTGGGCGAGGACCTCGCCGGCAAGATCTCGCAAATCTGCGCCACGGGAACCTGCGACGCGCTCGAGGAGCTGCGGACCCATTTCCCGCCCGGCATCACGGAGCTGCTGCGCCTGCCGGGCCTGGGCCCCAAGCGCGCGGCGCTGCTCCACGAGAAGCTGCGCATCGATTCGCTCGAGGACCTGAAGCGCGCCGCCGCGGCGGGAAAGCTGCACGACGTGCCGGGCTTCGGCGAGAAGAGCGAGCAGAAGCTCCTCGAGGCGGTGGAGGCGCGCCTCTCGAAGGCCCGGCGCTTCAAGCTCGCCTTCGCCGCGCAGTACGCCGAGCCGCTCGCGAAGTATCTCGGCGCGACCGTCGCCGGAAGCTACCGGCGCATGAGGGAGACCGTGGGCGACCTCGACCTCCTCGTCGCGACCAAGGATGCGGCGCCGGTGATCGAGCGCTTCGTGAAGTATGCCGAGGTGAAGGAGATCCTCGCGCGCGGCTCGACGAAGGCGACCGTCGTGCTCGCGTGCGGCCTGCAGGTGGACCTGCGCGTGGTCGCGCCCGAATCGTTCGGCGCGGCGCTGCACTACTTCACGGGATCCAAGGCGCACAACATCGCGGTGCGGCGCATGGGCATGGCGCTGGGCCTCAAGATCAACGAGTACGGCGTCTTCCGCGGCGAGAAGCGCATCGCGGGCGCGACCGAGGAATCGGTGTACCGCTCGGTCGGGCTTCCGTACATCGAGCCGGAGCTGCGCGAGATGCAGGGCGAGCTGCAGGCGGCGAAGGAGGGAACGCTCCCCGACCTCGTGACGCTCGCCGATCTCCAGGGCGACCTCCACGTGCACACCGATGCGAGCGACGGGCGCGCGTCGCTCGCCGACATGGCGCGCGCCGCGAAGGCGCGGGGCCTGCACTACCTCGCCATCACCGACCACGGCTCGAAGATCCCGGTCACGCACGGGCTGGACGCCGCGCGCCTCGCGCGCCAGGGCCGCGAGATCGACGCGCTGAACTCCTCGCGCGCCGGCATTGTCCTATTGCGCGGCATCGAGGTGGACATCCTCGAGGACGGAACCCTCGACCTCCCCGATGCGGCGCTCGCCAGGCTCGACCTCGTCGTGGGCGCCGTGCACGCCAAGTTCAACCTCTCGCGAGCCCGCCAAACGCAACGCATCCTCGCCGCCATGGAGAACCCGCGCCTTTCGATCCTCGCGCATCCCCCCGGGCGCCTGATCGACGAGCGCGAGCCCTACGACGTCGACATGGCGGCGATCATGCGCAAGGCGCGCGACCTCGGCGTCGTCCTCGAGCTGAACGCCCATCCCGACCGCCTCGACCTCAACGACGCCCATTGCCGCATGGCGCGCGACCTCGGGGTCAGGGTCTCCATCGGCACCGACGCCCACACGGTGGACGGGCTCGCGGACCTGCGCTACGGTATCGGGCAGGCGCGTCGCGGATGGCTCGGCAAGGCCCAGGTCCTGAACGCCCTCCCGCTCGCCGCCATGAAGCGCGCGCTCGCAAGAAGAAGAGCAACCCATACGACGGAGGCCCGATGAAATCCTTTCCGGCGGAGCATCCCGACTTCAAGCTCAGGTTCCACAACCCGCGCCGCGTGGCCCTGAAGGGCGCGCTGTTCGGCCACATCGGCCTGCTCGAATCCTGGTTCGACGGCGACGTGGACGTCGAGGGCGACATCGGCGAGGCGTTCGCGATCGGCATGGCCTCGGGCTTCGACAAGCCCACGCTCCTCACCCGCGTGCGCAACCGCTGGCACGAGTTCCGCTTCTCCAACGCGAGCATCGCGCAGGCCAAGGCCAACGCGCGCTTCCACTACGCGCTCGGCACCGACTTCTACCGCCTCTGGCTCGACGAGGCGCTGATGATGTACACCTGCGGCTACTGGAGCGAGGGCACGACGAGCGTCGAGCAGGCCCAGCGCAACAAGGTCGAGCACGTGTGCCGCAAGATCCGCCTGAAGCCCGGCGAGGAGGTAGTCGACATCGGCACCGGCTTCGGTGGCTTCATGTTCCACGCCGAGCAGTTCCACGGCGCGAAGGTCACCGGGACCAACACCACGACCGAGCAGGTGGAGATGGTGCGCGAGGAGATCCGCCGCCGGCGCCTCGAGGGCAAGTGCGAGGTGATCGAGTGCGACTTCCGCGAGGTGCCGCGCCAGTTCGACAAGGTGGTGTCGATCGGCGTCCTCGAGCACGCGGGGCGCGACCAGCTCGAGGAGGTGGTGCGCGCGCACGCGGCGCATCTCAAGCCCGGCGGGCTGGGGCTCCTGCACTTCATCGGCCACGTGGGCCGCTTCGAGACCGAGTTCTTCATCCGCCGGCACGTCTTCCCGGGCGGCTGGATTCCGAGCCTTGCCGAGACGATCGAGGCGATGGAGCGCGCGGGGCTCGAGGTCGTCGACGTCGAGAACCTGCGCCGCCACTATGCGCTCACCCTCGACGCCTGGGCCGAGCGCTTCGAGCGGAACTGGGAGAAGATCCACGCGCTCGACCCGGAGAAGTTCGACGAGCGCTTCCGCCGCGTGTGGCGCGCCTATCTCTTCGGCTGCGCGGAGATGTTCCGCTCGCCCGCCGGCCACACGCACCTCTTCCAGATCGTGTTCTCGAAGGGAATGACCACGAAGGCGAACTACCCGATGTCGCGCGCGTTCCTGTACGAGCCGATGAAGGAGCCGGGCGCCGAGTTCGCGGCGATGCACGCGCGCGAGGCCGGGCGGCGCGCGGGCGAATGAACGCCGCCTTCGACGCGCACGCGATGCGCCGCGAGGCGCTCGCGCGCGCGATGCGCGAGGGCTCGGGGCCGGTCGGCCTCGCCAAGGAGACGTCGAACCTCTTCCGCGATCGCCAGCACGCGGCGCGCCGCCGCCTCGACGTGCGCGCGATGTCGGAAGTGCTCGCGGTCGACGCGCGCGCCGGCACCGTCGATTCCGAGGGCATGGCGACGTACGAATCGCTCGTGGACGCATGCCTCGCGCACGGCGTGATGCCCGCGGTGGTGCCCGAGCTCAAGACCATCACCCTGGGCGGTGCGGTCGCCGGCGTGGGCATCGAGGCGACCTCGCACCGCTACGGGCTGGTGCACGAATCGATCGTGGAGATCGAGGTCCTCACGGGCGACGGGCGCATCCTCGTTTGCACGCGCGAGAACGAACACGCCGACCTCTTCCACGGCTTTCCCAATTCCTACGGCACGCTCGGCTACGCGCTGCGCGTGGTCGCGCGCACCGCGCCCGTGAAGCCCTACGTGCGCGTCGAGCACCAACCGTTCACCGATCCGGCCGGATATTTCCGCGCCGCCGAGGAGCACTGCGCGGCCGACGACGCCGATTTCATCGACGGCACCATCTTCGCGCCGGACCGCATGTACCTCTCGCTGGGGCGCTTCGTGGACGAGGCGCCGCGGGGCACCAGCGACTACACCGGCGTCTCGGCGATCTATTACCGCTCGATCGCGGAGAAGCGCGAGGATTGGCTCACGGCGCGCGACTACATCTGGCGCTGGGACACGGACTGGTTCTGGTGCTCGAAGAACCTCTATGCGCAGAACCCGATCGTGCGCCGGCTTTATGGCCGCGGCCGGCTCGGCTCCCGCACCTACTCGAAGATCATGCGCTGGAACAGCCGCGTCGGGCTCACGCGCGCGCTGGATCGGCTGACGGGCGTGCACGGCGAGTCGGTGATCCAGGATGTGGACATCCCGATCGGCAAGGCCGCGGGCTTCCTCGATTTCCTCGCGCGCGAGATCGGCATCTGGCCGGTGTGGATGTGCCCGATCGGCCCGCAGGCGGACGCGGGGCGCTTCCCGCTCTATCCCATGGAGCAGAAGTGGTACGTGAACTTCGGCTTCTGGGACGTGGTGCGCCGCAGGGAGCCCCACGAGCGCGGCCATTTCAATCGCGCGATCGAGCGGGCGGTCGAGGCGGCCGGCGGCATCAAGTCGCTCTATTCCGACAGCTACTACCCGCGCGAGGAATTCGACGCCCGCTACGGCGGCGCCGCCTACGCCGCGCTCAAGGCGAAGTACGATCCCGCGGGCGCGTTTCCGACGCTCTACGAGAAGTGCGTGTTGCGCCGCTGAGGCGCCGGGGATCCTTCATGGCCAAGCTGCTCGTCCCTACCGACGGATCGGACAACGCGCTGCGCGCCGTGCGCCACGTCGTCTCGCTCGCCGGGCAAGGCATGCCGGTCGAGGTGGTGCTCGTCAACGTGCAGCGCCCGGTGATGTCCGGCGAGGTGGGCCAGGTCGCTCCCATCGAGATCGCCGAGGACCAGCGCGCGCTCGCCGCCGGATCGGCCATCGCCAAGGCGCGCGCGTTGCTCGACGCCGCGAAGCTGCCGGTGAGCGTCCACGAGGCCATCGGCAATCCCGCCGAGGAGATCGCCCGCGCCGCCGAGGAGCTGCGCTGCGACGGCATCGTGATGGGCCACCGCGGCCTCGGGATGCTCCGGAGCCTCGTCATGGGCTCCGTGTCCGAGCACGTCATCCGGCTCGCGAAGGTGCCGGTGACGCTGGTGAAATAGCGGACCGGACCGGTCAGTAGCTCGGCCCCGGCTCGACCAGCACTTCCTCGCGGTCGCGCTCGCTCTTCACCAGGCCGGCGAGGCTCGCCATGTCGGCGGCGAGCCCGTCGATCACGTCGTCCATGGAGAGCACCCCGGCGACGCGCCCGCCGTCGCGCGTCACGACCAGGCGGCGCACGCCCGACTGCCGCATGATCTCGAGCGCCTCGTGCAGGTCCGCCTTCTCGGCGATGTAACTGATGCCCGGGCTCATCACGTCGCCCACGGTGAGCGTCCGGGTGTCGAGCCCCTCGGCGACCGCCTGCACCACCATGTCGCGGTCGGTGAGGATGCCGAGCGCGCGGCCCTCCTCGGGCGGATCGTCGGTGACGAGCAGCGAGCCCACGTGGTGCTTGCGCATGAGCGCCGCGGCGGCCGCGAGCGGGCTCGAGCGCGAGGTGCCGACGACGTTGCGGGTGTAGATTCGCTCGACTCTCATGGGGCACCTCCGGCGGTTCGGACGATGGGTCTGCAACCCATCATGCGCGGCGCCCCGCACGCCCGGTTGATGGCGATCAAGCCCCGTCCGCGGTCCAGACCATCACCCGATACGTCCGGCACACGCCGACATCGACGAAGCCGCAGCGCGCGTAGAGCCGCGCGGCGGGATTCTGCGGATGCACCGAGAGCGAGGCCTTGCGATAGCGGGCGCGTGCCGCTTCGAGCGCCGCCACGTCGCCGTCGCGGCCCCAGTTCTCGGCGTAGATGCGCACCTCGGGATGCTCGAGCAACGAGCGCGGCCGCAACGGCGCGGGCGGCGGATCCCACAGCGCGAGGTGGAAGATGTCCCAGAGGAACGATTGGTCGGCGGGCGTGAGCGGCCGGAAACGAAGCTCGGGCATGGAGGCCCCAGCATATCAGCCGCGCGCATCAGCCGATCGCCGCCGCCGGCTCGACGAACGGCAGCCCGAGCGCTTCGGCCACCTCGCGATTCGCGATCTTCCCCTGGTGCACGTTCAGGCCCGCGAGAAGATGCCGATCGCGCTTCAGCGCGGCGCGCCAGCCCTCGCCGGCGAGCGCGAGCACGAAGGGCAGCGTCGCGTTGTTGAGGGCGTAGGTCGAGGTGCGCGGCACGGCGCCCGGCATGTTCGCGACGCAGTAGTGCACGACGCGGTCGACGACGAAGGTCGGCGCGTCGTGCGTCGTGGGATGCGAGGTCTCGAAGCAGCCGCCCTGGTCGATCGCGACATCGACCAGGACCGCGCCGGGCTTCATGCGCGCGACCATCGCGCGCGTGACGAGCTTCGGCGCCGCCGCGCCCGGGACCAGCACCGCGCCCACCACGAGGTCCGCCGAGAGCACGTGCTTCTCGAGCGTCTCGCGGTTCGAGTGCACGGTGATCACGCGCGCCCCGAAGCGGCTCTCGATCCGGCGCAGCGCCTCGACGCTGCGATCGAGCACCACGACGTTCGCGCCGCTCCCGACCGCCATCAGCGCCGCGTTCGTACCCACGACGCCGGCGCCGAGGATCGCGATCTTCGCCGGCGGCACGCCGGGCACGCCGCCGAGGAGGATGCCCATGCCGCCCTGCGGCTTCTCCAGCGCGTGCGCGCCGGCCTGGATCGCGAGCCGCCCCGCCACCTCGGACATCGGCGCGAGGAGCGGCAGCCCGCCGCCCGGCGCCGTCACGGTCTCGTAGGCGATCGCGACGATGCCGCTCGCGAGGAGGTCGCGGGCCTGCGCGGGATCGGGCGCGAGATGCAGGTAGGTGAAGAGCACCTGGCCCGGGCGCAGGCGCTTGCGCTCCGCGGGCTGCGGCTCCTTCACCTTCACGATCAGGTCGGCGCGGGCGAAGACCTCCTCGGCGTCCGCGGCGATCTTCGCGCCGGCCGCGGCGTAGTCGCCGTCCGTCGCGCCGATGCCCGCGCCGGCGCCCCCCTCCACCAGCACCTCGTGGCCGTGGGCCGCCACCTCGCGCACGCTCGCCGGCGTGAGACCCACCCGGTACTCGTTGTTCTTGACTTCCTTCGGCACTCCGACCCGCATCGTCCGCACCTCCTCGTGGAAGGGTTTTCGAGCTCAGGCCGTGCGCACCGCCTTCCCGATCGCCGGGGTCGCCCCGGCGAAGATCGTGTCGAGCATCGGGCGGTCGACGACCTCCTTGTCCATGAGCAGGTCGGCCAGCCGCTCGAGGGCCGACCGCTCGGCGCGCAGTGTAGCCGTAACGCGCTGGTGCGACTCCTCGAGCAGCCGCGTGATCTCGCGGTCGATCTGCTGGGCCACGCGCTCGCTGCATTCGCGCCGCGGCACCTCCGCCTCGGACACCGGCGGCAGGAAGGGATTCGCGGCGGATTCGTAGGTCGCGAGGCCCACCGCCTCGCTCATGCCGTAGCGGGTCACCATCTCGCGCGCGAGGTCGGTCGCGCGCTGCAGGTCGTTCTGCGCCCCGGTGGAGATGTCGCCGCAGAGGAGCTCCTCCGCCACCCGCCCGCCGAGGAGCACGTCGAGGCGGTCGAGGAGCTCGCCCCTCTGCAGCAGGTAGCGGTCCTCGGTCGGCTGCTGGCGCGTGTAGCCGAGCGCCGCGATGCCGCGCGGGATGATCGAGACCTTGACGGGCTTGTCCGCGGCGGGGCGCCGCTCGGCGACCACCGCATGGCCCGCCTCGTGGCACGCGGCGATGCGCTTCTCGCGCGGGTTCATGACGCGGTTCTTCTTCTCGAGCCCGGCGACGATGCGATCCAGCGCCTCGTCGAAATCGGCGGTCTTCACCGACTCCGCGCCCGCGCGCGCCGCGCGCAGCGTCGCCTCGTTCACCAGGTTCGCGAGGTCGGCGCCCGCGAATCCCGGCGTCTTCGCGGCGAGCGCGTCGAGGTCCACGTCCGGTCCGAGCTTCACCTTGCGCACGTGCACGTCGAGGATCTGGCGGCGGCCGCGGATGTCGGGGCGGTCGAGCGCGATGTGGCGGTCGAAGCGGCCGGGCCGGAGCAGCGCCGGATCGAGGATCTCGGGGCGGTTCGTCGCGGCGAGGAGGATCACGCCGCGCGTGGAGTCGAAGCCGTCCATCTCCACGAGGAGCTGGTTCAGCGTCTGCTCGCGCTCCTCGTGCCCGCCGAACGCCGCCACGCCGCGCGTGCGGCCCAGCGCGTCCAGCTCGTCGATGAAGATGATGCACGGCGCGAGGCTCTGCGCCTGCGCGAAGAGGTCGCGCACGCGCGCCGCACCCACGCCCACGAACATCTCCACGAACTCGGAGCCCGAAAGCGAGAGGAACGGCACGCCCGCCTCGCCGGCGACCGCCTTCGCGAGGAGCGTCTTGCCGGTCCCGGGCGCGCCCACGATCAGCACGCCCTTCGGGATCTTTCCGCCCAGGCGCACGTATCGCTCGGGATGGCGCAGGAAGTCGAGCACCTCGACCAGCTCCTCCTTCGCCTCGTCCACGCCCGCCACGTCGGCGAACGTGACGCCCGTCTCCTTCTCGACGTAGACGCGCGCGCGGCTCTTGCCGATCGCCATGAGCCCCGCGCCGCCGCCACCCATGCGTTTTGCGACCCACGCCCAGACGGCGACGAAGATCACCGCCGGAAGGATCCACGAGAGCAAGCTCACGAGCCACTTGCTCTGCACCTCGCCGGAGAACGGCACGCGCGCGGCCTGGAGCTCGGCCACCAGCACCGGGTCGGAGACGCGGATCGTCACGAAGCGGTGCGGGGGCTTCGCTCCGTCGCGGATCTCGCCGGCGATGCGGTCCTCGAGGATCGTGAGGTCGTCCACCTTCCCTTCCTGCACGAGCGTCTTGAAGCGGCTGTAGGGAATGGTCTCGACGTTCTCCGAAACGAAGGCCGCGCGCAGCGCGAAGATCGCGAGGATGAGCGCGAGGAGGTACGCGAGCGGGATGCCGTGCTGCTTCGCGTTCACGCGGCACGCTCCATGATGTCCACGCGTAGCTCGCCGTCCGGACCGGGCTCGACCCGCGTGCCGAGCCGCGCCGATTCGCGCGCGAGGGTCGAGGCGAGCGCCCGCGCGTCGGCGGCCCCGGCGCGCTCGAGCCGGAAGCGCGCGAGGCGCATCGGCACGATGTCGAAGCTCTCGAGCGCCCCGTTCGCGCCGAATGTGGGGAAGTACATCGCGCGCAGCTCCGGCGCGAACTCGCGGTAGCCGGAGATGCCCTCGTAGTCGTTCAGCAGGTCGCCGCAGCCGTAGAGGATCGGGCGGCCCGCGTGGAGCTCGATGCCCTTCGGATGGTGAGACGAGTGCCCGTGCACCACGTCCACGTGCGCCGTGTCGATGAGGGCGTGCGCGAAGGCGCGCTCGTCGCGCCCGATCGCGTAGCCCCAGTTTCCGCCCCAGTGGATCGAGGCGACCACCAGGTCGCCCGCCCGGCGATGGCGCCCGATCGCGCGCGCGACCTGCTCGACGGTGCGCGGCGAGAGATCGGCGAGCCGGTTCACGCCGGAGCGCTCGTTCGTCGCCGCCCAATCGCGCGGCACGCCGCTCGAGCCCTCGCCGTATGCGAACACGAGCACGCGCCGGCCTTCCGCGATCGGGATCACGGCCGGGGCCGCCGCCCGCTCCGCGTTCTCGCCCGCGCCCGCGGTCGCGATACCCGAGCGCACGAGCACGGCGAGCGTTTCCGCGAGGCCCTCGCGCCCCCAGTCGAGCACGTGGTTGTTGGCGAGCGCGCAGGCATCGATGCGCGCGGCCGCGAGCGCCGCCACGTTGGCCGGATGCATGCGGTAGTGGATGCCCTTGTCCGGCCACGGCGCGCCGCGAGCGGTGACGGCCGTCTCGAGGTTCACGATGCGCGCGTCGGGGCGCTTCGCCTCGAGCACCTCGAGCGCGTCGCCCCAGACGTAGTCGAAGCCGACGGGCGCGGCGATCGGCCCGCTCTCGAGCTCGGCGAGCCGCACGTAGTCGAGCGCCGACTGCACGCAGGCTTCGTAGAGGCGCGGCGCGCCGGGATGCGGCAGGACCTGGTCGATTCCACGACCGGTCATCACGTCGCCTGCGAGGAAGAGCAACGGCATGCCACGCCTTTCGCCACGCAATCGCTGATTCTGGTCACCGCGAGCGTCGCCCCCGGTTGACGAAGCGCAAGCGAGGGTCCCGCCGGCCACGGAAATCGCCTCAGCCCTTGATGCAGGTGAGCGGGCGCACCGCGGCGACGCGCCGCGCGAGCCCGGCCTTTTCGGTCGCCTCGGCGACCATCTCCAGGTCCTTGTAGGCCCCCGGCGCCTCCTCGGCCGCGCCGCGCATCGAGCGCGTGCGCACCAGGATGCCCTGCGTCGCGAGGGCGTCGACGAGCTCACGCCCGCGCCACCGCGCGAGCGCCTTGTGGCGGCTCATGGCGCGCCCGGCGCCGTGGCTCGCCGAGCTGAACGCGCGCGCCTCGCCGGTCGGGCTTCCCGCGAGCACGTAGGAGCCCGTGCCCATGCTGCCGCCGATGATCACCGGCTGCCCGACCGCGCGGTAGCGCTCGGGTATCCCGGGATGCCCGGGACCGAAGGCGCGCGTCGCGCCCTTGCGATGCACGTAGAGCAGCCGCTCGCGGCCGTCCACCCGATGCAGCTCGGGCTTGCACGTGTTGTGCGAGACGTCGAAGAGCGTCTCCACGGGAACGCCGGGGAAGTAGTGCCCGAAGACCTTGCGCGTGATGTGCGCGAGGATCTGGCGGTTGGCGAGCGCGCAGTTCATCGCCGCGTTCATGGCGCCGATGTACTCGCGCCCTTCCGGCGAGCGGATCGGGGCGCAGGCGAGCTCGCGATCGGGAAGCGTCACGCCGAGCCGCGCGGCCGCCTTGGCGAGGCTCACGAGGTAGTCGCTGCCCACCTGGTGGCCGAGCCCGCGCGAGACGCAGTGGATCGACACCACCACCTGCCCTTCGTGCAGCCCGAACGCGCGCGCCGCCGCCGCGTCGTGGATGCGCTCGACCCATTGCACCTCGAGGTAGTGGTTGCCGGAGCCGAGCGTGCCCATCTCGCCGCGCTGCCGCGCCTTGGCGAGGGGCGAGACGTTCGCCGGATCCGCCCCGGCCATGCAGCCGTGCTCCTCGACGAATTCCAGCTCGTCCGCGGAGCCGAAGCCCTGCGCGATGGCCCAGCGCGCGCCGCCGGCGAGCACGCGGTCGAGCTCGGCGGCGTCGAGGCGCAGCGACCCTCCCTCTCCCACGCCGGCCGGAATGTCGCGGAAGAGGCTGTCCGAAACCTTGTGCAGCAGCGGCATCAGCGCGGCACGGTCGATGCCGGTGCGCAGGAAGCGGATGCCGCACGAGATGTCGAAGCCGACGCCTCCCGCGGAGATGATGCCGCCTTCCTCGGGGTCGAACGCCGCGACGCCGCCGATCGGGAAGCCGTAGCCCCAGTGCGCATCGGGCATGGTCATGGCGCAGCCGGCGAGGCCGGGGAGCTTCGCGACGTTCGTGATCTGCTCCATCACCTTGTCGTCCATCGCCTCGAGGAGCTCGCGCGTGCCGAAGAAGCGCACCTCGCCGCGTCCCGGCTCGGCGGGAAGCGACCAGGTGCACGGATCGATGCAGGAGATGCGCGAGAGGTCCATGGCCGGTCCTAGACGTCCACCACGCAGCGCGCTTCCCAGCCGCCGTCCACCGGCTTCACGGAGAGCATGGTGAGGGTCGCGCCCTTCACGTCGACGCCGCGCTCGAGCGCCTCGCGCCAGCGCTCGCCCCACGCCTCGCCGCGCCAGCGCGCGCCGGCGCGCGCGAGCGCGAAGCGGCCGAGCACGAGGTCGCGCGCCTGGGATTCGGCGACGAGTCGATTGAGCCAGGTGACAAACGCGAGCTCCACGTCCGGCTCCTCGAAGGCGACCTCGATGCGCTCGAGGGGCCGCACGTCCTCGAGGCGCGAGACGAGCGCGAAGACCGCCTGGGCGCCCGCGACGAACGCATCCTCCACACGCTCGCCGCGGCCGACGATGCCCACGTCGGCGTCGTGCTCGAAATACGCGTGCTCCGTCCGGAGCGTGGCGGCGGCCACCGGTCGAACCCCAGGGGATGTGGAAGGTCCATCCAGTCTGGCGCGGTAATTCGCGCGGGTTTTGTGCCAGCGCAAAGCCTGCCGCCCCGGGCATGCGATGCTGGAGCCGTTGTTCGACGGGCCCGGCAAGTCCTCCCGGCTCAGCGATGTCCTCAAGGGGCTGTGCGAGAGCCACGGTTGCCTCTCCCTGATCCCGGAGAGGTCGTACTGGGAGGACTTTCCGGGCCCGTCGGCGCATGGAGGACGCCATGGAAACTGCCGCACCCGCGACCGCACGGCGCATCGGGCTGCAGGCCGGCGACGTGCTCGTGGTCACCGACATGCAGCGCGACTTCATCACCGGCAGCCTCGCGGTGCCCGATGCCGCGGCCGTCATTCCCGTGATGAACCGCTACGTGCGCACGTTCGTCCGCCGGGAGCTGCCGATCGTCGCCACCCGCGACTGGCATCCCGCGGGCCACAGCTCGTTCCGCGACCGCGGCGGGCCGTGGCCGCCGCACTGCATCGCGGGCACCGCGGGCGCCGCCTTCGTCGAGGGCATCGCGCTCGGGCCCGACGTGCTGGTGATCTCCAAGGCCACGACGCCGGAGCGCGAGGCGTACTCCGCGTTCGACGGCACCGAGCTCGAGCTGCGGCTGCATCGGCTGCACGCCAAGCGCCTCTTCATCGGCGGCCTCACGACCGATTACTGCGTGCACGACACGACGCTCGACGCGCGCCGCATCGGCTACGAGGTCTTCGTCCTCGAGGACGCGATCCGCGCCGTCAACGTGAAGCCGGGGGACGGCGAGCGCGCGATCGCGGAAATGCGCGCCGCGGGCGCCCGCACCATCCGCTTCGAGGAGCTCGACACGGCCGAAGCGCTGCATGGATAGGCCCCTGCCGATCGGGGAGCGCACGCGGCCCGCCGAGGCGGGCGTCCTCCTCACCGACCTCTACGAGCTCACCATGCTCCAGGCGTATTTCGCCCGGCGCATGAACGGGACCGCGGCCTTCGAGCTGTTCATGCGCAAGCTCCCGGCGCAGCGCAACTTCCTCCTCGCCGCCGGCCTCGACGCCGTGCTCGACTACCTGCTCGACCTGCGCTTCACCGCGGAGGAGCTCGACTGGATGCGCGCCTCGGGCCGCTTCACGCCGGAGTTCGTCGCCTCGCTCGAGGGCCTGCGCTTCACCGGCGACGTGGACGCGATGCCCGAGGGCACGGCGTTCTTCGCCGACGAGCCGATCCTGCGCATCACCGCGCCGATCCGCGAGGCGCAGCTCGTCGAGAGCCGCGTGATGAACCTCGTGCACTACGCGACGCTCACCGCGAGCAAGGCCGCGCGGGTCGCGCTCGCCGCGCCCGGCAAGCTCCTCGTGGACTTCGGCATGCGCCGCGCGCACGGCGCGGAGGCGGCGCTCCTTTCCGCGCGCTCGTCGTATCTCGCCGGCTTCGGCGGCACCGCGACGGTGGAGGCCGGCAGGCGCTACGGCATCCCGGTGTTCGGCACCATGGCGCATTCGTACATCCAGGCCCACGAGGACGAGGCCGAGGCGTTCGAGCACTTCGCGCTCGCGCAGCCCGAGAACGCGCTCTTCCTCATCGACACCTACGACACCGAGCGCGCGGCCGGCAAGGTGGTGCGGCTCGCGCCGCTGCTGCGCGCGGCGGGCGTGCGGATCCGCGGCGTGCGCATCGACAGCGGCGACCTCGGCGAGCACGCGCGGCGCGTGCGCGCGATCCTGGACGAAGGCGGGCTCACGGAGGTCACCATCTTCGCGAGCGGCAACCTCGACGAGCACCGGGTGCGGGCGCTCCTCGCCGCGGGCGCGCCGATCGACGGATTCGGCGTCGGCACGCGCATGAACACCTCGTCCGATGCGCCCTACCTCGATTGCGCCTACAAGCTCCAGGAGTACGAGGGACGCCCGCGCCGCAAGCGCTCCGAGGGCAAGGCCACGTGGCCGGGCCGCAAGCAGGTCTATCGCCGCTACGGCGCCGACGGCCGCTGCGCGGGCGATCTCCTCGCGCTCGCCGAGGGGCGCCGCGACGGCCGGCCGCTGCTCGTCCCCTTCGTGCGCGGCGGCGAGCTCATCGAGCCGCGCATCTCGCTCGACGAATCGCGCGAGCACGCGCAGCGCGAGCTGGCCCACCTTCCGGAGGCGCTGCGCTCGCTCGAGCCCGCGGCCCCTTATCCGGTCGAGATCGATCCGGAGCTCACCAAGCTCGCGGCGGAGGTCGACGCTCGAAGCTGATCGCCTCGCGCCGTTGCCAGCTACTCCTCAAGGCGGCGCGAGGCGTCGCGATCGCGCTCGTATCGTCTCGTGGTGCGTGCGAAAACGGACGAGCCGCGGCGGGGACAGAGAAACCGCCCCCGTGGTCGCGTGTTTCGCCGTCGATCGTCACCGCATCCTGGGGAACACCGCGAAAGCGTGAAGAAGAGCCCCATGATGCTTGCACCAGTCGAGACGGTGACAAAGGCCGACCCGCCATGGGGATCCCGACGCCACGATTCGGACGCTGCCGCACAGGCTGATGGCAGGCGCGTGGGTTGGTCGGATTAGGCCGACACGCGACCGGGGTTGATCCCGGCGCGATATCGTGGTTCCCATGACTAGACCGGACCACGGAGTCAACATGGCCAGCTACCGGGTTTGGGCGCAGGTCCAACGGATCACGCCGACGCAGTACCTGCTGCTCGCATCCGCCTCTCCGCTCGCCGCAGGCGCCACGGCGAGCATCGTTCGCACCGCGGTGAGCGAAGCCGAGGCACGCACCGAGCTCAGAAACATCCTCGCCGAGCTCGGCAGGCAACTCCACAACCGCGGCGACGAGGTCATCCTGAGCTCTCACTGAAGGTCGCGAGGCGCTTCAAGGCGTGCGCGCGGCACTCGCGCGCGAATGTTCACGATTGCCTAGTTGCCGAAAAGGTCGAACACGCTATGGCAGCGTGATTCTGGCGCGGCAGTTGTCCGCCTTTGAGAGAAGCGAACGTCGGCTTCCCGCCGCTTAACCACGTCGGTTAGCGGCCCGGAGCGGAAAGTCCGGGCGGGCCTTATGCTACAAGCGACGGCGGAGCATCCATCTCCAGATCCGCTGCGGGCAGCCTTTTCATATCGAACAGGCTGGCGTAGTGCCTTACGACCTGTTCGAGCGCCTCGTTGCAGTCGCGACAGCCCCACCACATGGCTTCCACGCGCCAATTGGGCTCACCGGCGGTCTCGGGCTCGACCTCGAACAGCATCGGCATCTTGCACGAACACCTGCAAGATCGCCGTCGCTCGAATTCCCCGCTGAGGATCCGGTAGAGCGAACCGGGCGTCTTGACCGCACGCTTGACCGCGACGACCTTCGTCCTTCTGCGAAATGACCTGAAGATGGAAAGCATCGAACGCTCCGATGTACCGGCGCCGTCACGTGGAGTCCGTACTGTGAATCAGGGTTACGCAAGCGCGTGTGAGAAATGTCACAAATCCCCCCGCTCCAGGGATTACACCCGGAATCCTCTATGCGGAACGGCGAAAAAAGCGCAGCGATGTAGGCGTGCGCTGATAGTCGGAAAGGACGAGGGCGAGCAGTATCGGCGGCTGGCAGCTACACGCTTCACCAACGAGAGGGGCGCAAGACTTGAACGCTCCGCATACCGCGCACCCGGGTACGCCGCTTCCCGGTATCGGCTATCACGATTGGCGTGCGCGAGTTCAGATGGCTTCGGACGTGGACCAGCTCGTTCACATCGTCCGGGAATACCTCGGGACGTGGCAGCCGGACCAGCTTGCGCTGCTGCCAGCCGACCTCGGTACGACTGTCTTGGCGGGCTCGGCCGACATTTCCGCTCGGGCCGTCCTCGCTGTCCGCGCGGACCTGAAATGGCACGGCGACGAGGCGACCGCAACCCTGCTGCGGGAAATGGCACTCACACTCGGCGCTGCTGCCTCCCGACTTCGTTTCCTCACCATGATCCGAACCAAGGAGGCGGCGACCAACGACCCGACGTAGGAGAAGTCTGACAGACCGGTTTCGCCGCCGGGCGGAGACTGGCCAACGCCTCCAGGACGCAGAGGCGTCACAACGAAAACTATTCGGCGCGCCCCTCTCGTGAAGGATGAGCAGCAATGCTGGAACGATGGGATGACCGCCTCTCGGCGGCCCGGACCGAGCACGAAGTGCTCGACATTGCGCGCGATGTTATTGCGTCGCTCGACTCGTTCGAGATCGCGCAGCTACCTGTGATGTGCAGACCGCGCAGGCTCGACAACGCCAACGACGTCTGCGCTTGCGCTTTCGACCTCATCCAGTACGAGCCCACCCCGGACGACACGTCGTACCACGTCGTACACAAGCTGGGAATTTTCTTTGCCGCCGCCGCAAACAGGCTCGCGCACATACACGCGCCGGTTCGCAAAGTCGAAGATTGGGAACTCGGGCTGAAGCGTCGTCAACGCACTCGCCAATAGGTACACGGCAGTATCCGAACAGTCGCGGTCACGCGGCAAGCGGGCTTATCTCCATGTCCGCTTCTTCTGGCCGAAAACAGAGGGTCGCCGGCACCGTGCGGGGGTTACTTCCCGTCGCTCCCGGTTCGCACATGCCGGGTGAACCAGTCGGCGGCGAGGTGCGCGACCTGCTCGAGCGTGCCCGGCTCCTCGAAGAGGTGGGTGGCGCCCGGGACGAGGGTCATGTCCTTCACGCAGCGCAGCTGCTCGTAGGCCGCCTCGTTGAGCTCGATCACGCCGGCGTCGTCGCCGCCGACGATGAGGAGCGTCGGCGCGCGGACGCGCGAGAGCGCCTCGTTTCCGGCGAGGTCGGGTCGCCCGCCCCGGGAGACCACGGCGGCGATCCTTTCCGGGTCGCGCGCGGCGAGCTGCAGCGCGGCCGCGGCCCCCGTGCTCGCGCCGAAGAGACCCACGGGCAGGCCGCGCGTCGACGATTCGCCGCCCAGCCATTCGAGCGCGCCGGCGAGGCGCTGCGTGAGGAGCCCGATGTCGAAGCGCCGCGAGTACTCCGTGTCCTCCTCGCCCGTGAGGAGATCCACCAGCAGCGTGCCGAGCCCCGCCGTGCGCAGCTCCTTCGCGACGTAGTTGTTGCGCGGGCTCAGGCGGCTGGAGCCGCTGCCGTGGGCGAAGAGCACGACGCCGGCCGCCCCCCGCGGCACCCCGAGGAAGCCCTCGAGCTCGGGCAGCCCCGGCACGCCGCGCAGGACGACGTCCATCGCCTCAGGTCCGGAGCACGAACGGGTCCTGCACCTCGTCGCTCGTCTCGACCCAGACGCTCTTCGTCTGCAGGTACTGGTCGATCGCCTCCATGCCGTTGGCGCGGCCGAGGCCGCTCGACTTGTAGCCGCCGAAGGGCGAGTTGAAGGTGAGCGCGCGGTAGGTGTTGATCCACACCGTGCCCGCCTGCAGCTTCCTCGCGAGCGTGTGCGCGCGGCGCAGGTCGCGCGTCCAGAACCCGGCGGCGAGCCCGAAGCGCGTGCCGTTCGCGAGTTGCAGCACCTCGTCGTCGTCGCGGAAGGGCGTGAGCGCGAGCACCGGCCCGAATACCTCCTCGTTCATGATGAAGCTCGCCGGCCCGGCGCCGGAGAGGATGGTGGGCTCGTAGAAGAGCCCCTCCTCGAAGCCCGGCACCCTGGCGGGCCTCGCGCCGGTGAGCGCCTCGGCGCCCTCCTTCAGCGCGCGCTCCACCATCGAGCGGTCCTTCTCGAGCTGCGCGCGCGTGGCGACCGGCCCCATCTGCGTTTCGGCGTGCAGCGGATCGCCCAGCCGGATCGCCCGCGCGCGCCGCACCAGGCGCTCGCGCATCTCGTCGTAGACGCTCTCGTGGACGTAGGCTCGGGAACCGGCCACGCAGGTCTGCCCCGCCGCGGCGAAGATGCCGGCGAGGACTCCCGCCTCGGCCTGGTCGAGGTTCGCGTCGCCGAACACGATGTTCGCGCTCTTGCCCCCGAGCTCGAGCGTGCATCCGGCGAGCCGCGAGCCGCATTTCGCGGCGATCGCCTTGCCGCCCGCCTCGCTCCCCGTGAACGAGATCTTCGCGACGCGCTCGTGCCCGACGAGCGCCTCTCCCGCCTCGCGCCCGCCGGTGACCACGTTGACGACGCCCGCGGGAATGCCCGCTTCCTCGGCGAGGCGCGCGAGCTCGAAGGCGGAGGCCGACGTGACCTCCGAAGGCTTGATCACGATCGTGTTGCCGGCGGCGAGCGCGGGCGCCACATTCATGATGGTGAGGAAGGTGGGCGAGTTCCACGGCACGATCACGCCCACCACGCCGAGCGGCTCGCGCAGCGTGTAGTTGAGGACGCTCGCGCGCTCGAGCGGGATCACGCGGCCCTCGACCTTGTCCGCCAGGCCGCCGAAGTAGTAGAGGAATTCCTTCACGGCCTTCGCCTGGGCACGCATCTCGGCGATGAGCTTGCCGTTCTGCTGCGTCTCGATCGCCGCGATCTCCTCGGCGTGCCCGGCGATGCGCTCGCCCCACGCCATCATGAGGCGCCCGCGGCGCGTGGCCGAGAGCTTCGCCCACGGCCCTTCGAAGGCCGCCGCCGCGGCGCGCACCGCGCGGTCGACGTCGGCGCGGCCCGACTCGGCGAACTCGCCCCAGGGCTTCCCGGTGGTGGGGTTGATGGAGAGGAAGCGCCGGCCCTCCGCGGGCGGCACGCGCTCGCCGGCGATGTGGTTGTCGAAGCGACGAACGTCGGGGGTTGCGGTGTCCATGGCGGTCTCCTCGTCTCTTTCATTTACTCTACTCCGTTGCCGGGCATGCCGAGGGTTGCGCCGCGCCGTTGGGGTTTGGTAAGGTCGAACGCTTGAATCCTCCGCTCCAGCTCACCGGAAATCCCTGGCTCGACCTCGCGATGGCCTCGCTCGCGGCGATCGCCGGCGCCCTGATCGTGCACGGGGTTGGCGCCGCGATCCTCGGTCGGGTCCTGCGCTTCCACCAGGTCGGTAGCGTCATCGTGCGGCGCGCGCGCGAGCCCGCGCGATGGGTGCTGATCTTCGCCGCGCTCGGCCTGGTGCTTCAGGGCGCGGCCGCGACGCTCGCATCGCTCCCGGCGCTACGGCACGCGAACGGTCTCTTCTTCATCGCCGCCGTGACCTGGCTCGCCCTCGCCGCGATCGACGCGCTCGTGGACATCGTGGCGGTCCTCAATCCCCGCGACGTCGCGGACAACCTGCACGCGCGGCGCATCCGTACGCAGGCCCGCGTGCTCGGCCGCACGCTCAAGACCTTCGCGTTCGTCTTCGGCGTCTCCGCCGCGCTCATCACGTTCCCGTCGGTGCGGCAGTTCGGCGCGACGCTCCTCGCCTCCGCGGGCGTCGCCGGCCTCATCGCGGGCCTCGCCGCGCGGCCCGTGCTCGGCAACGTGATCGCGGGCCTTCAGATCGCGTTCACACAGCCCATCCGCATCGACGACGTGCTCATCGTGGAAGGCGAATGGGGGCGCGTCGAGGAGATCACCGGCGCCTACGTGGTGGTGAAGATCTGGGACGAGCGGCGCCTCATCGTCCCGCTGCAATGGTTCATCGAGCACCCGTTCCAGAACTGGACGCGAACCTCCTCGCAGATCATCGGCACGGTTTTCCTGTGGGTCGACTACACCGTGCCGATCGAGCGCGTGCGAACGGAATTCCTGCGCCTGTGCAAGGAGGCACCGGAGTGGGACGGCCGCGTGGCGAATCTTCAGGTGACGGAGCTCGGCGATCGCGCGATGCAACTGCGCGGGCTCGCCTCCTCCGTGGACGCCGGGATGAACTGGGACCTGCGCTGCCGGCTGCGCGAGGGCCTCATCGGCTGGCTGCAGCGCGAGCATCCCGAAAGCCTTCCGCGCATGCGCGCCGACGCGAACGTCGCGCTCGAAGGCGGCGCGCTTCGCGCCGGAACCTCATCCTAGGTCGCGCGACGGGGCGCCGTGCCGGTCGTCTCCCGGGAGCGACGAATTGCGGAATATTCCCGTTGATTCGGGCGCGGCGGCGGGAAATACTAAGGCCGCCCGCACCGTCCGCACCCGTCCGCACCGAAAGGAACGCCACGATGACTCGCAGGTTCATCACGCGCGCCGCCGCGCTCCTCGTCGCCGCACTCGGCTTGGTGCTCGGCAGCACACCGGCCCTCCCGCAATCGAACTCGTCCCGGATCTCGCTCGGCGCGCCCAAGGCGGCCGCCGAGGCGCGCTTCCTCGCGCCGGACGCGCCCGCGGTAGCACTCCGCCTGACGCCCATCGACCCCGCGCGAATCGAGGCGGTGAAGCGGGCGAACACCGTGTCGGTCCTCAAGAGACTTCAAATCGGCGTGGGCCGCCGGCTCGAGGGCATGCATGAGGCCTCCGGTCGCGCGTTGTCATGGGTCACCGCGCCGGGCGGCGGCATGGCCGCGCGCTGGGAGGTGACCTCGCCGGGGGCACGGGCGCTGCGCGTCGAGCTGTCGTCGATCCCCGAAGGCGTGGAGCTGCGCTTCGCGGGAATCGGCGCGCCGGCCGTGGTGTACGGGCCCTTTACCGCCGCGGATTTCGCCGACGAGGGCCGCGGCTACTGGAGCCCGGTGCTCGAAGGGGAAACGGCGATCGTCGAGGTGCATGTCGCCGATCCCGCCTTCGCGCCGAGCCTCGGGCTGAGCATCGCCCGCGTGTCTCACCTGTTCGTCAGTCCCTCGGACCCCAAGGCGGAGAGCCTCGCGAAAGACGCCAGCGGCGCGTGCGAGGTGGATCTCATCTGCCTCAGCGCATCCGATGCGGCCCTGGCGCAGGCAGGCCGTGCCGTAGCACGAATGGTCTTCACCGTTGAAGACGGCAACCAGGCCTTGTGCACGGGCACGCTGCTCAATCCGAACACGTCGGCGAAGACGCCCTATTTCTATTCCGCGAACCACTGCATCAGCACGCAGGCGTCGGCCGACACCCTCACGACCCACTGGTTCTACGACGCGGCGAGCTGCGGATCGACTGTCGTGAGCTCCCAGTACGTGCAGCTTCCCGGCGGCGCCACGCTGCTCTTCGCGAACCAGGCCTCCGACGGCCTGCTGCTGCGGCTCAAGTCCACGCCGCCCGCAGGCGCGGTGTATTCGGGCTGGAACGCGAACACGATCTCCACGGGCACCGCGCTCACGGCGATCCATCACCCGGCAGGCGACGTGAAGAAGGTGAGCCTCGGCACGATGGGCGGGTACGGTCCCGCGAACGGCCTTGGCCCGACCGGCAGCTTCATCATCTCCCGCTGGAACTCCACGGCAACCGGGGTGACTGAGCCCGGCAGCAGCGGATCGGGCATCTTCACCCTCGAATCATCCGAATACCGCTTGCGCGGCGGGCTGCTCGGCGGGCCGTCGAGCTGCGCGGCATCCTCCTCGGATCTCCTCGACTACTACTCGCGCCTCGACCAGATCTATCCCTACATCGCCGTCTACCTCAACCCGACCGGCACTTCGTGCACGTACTCGCTCTCGCCGGGCAGCGCATCGGCCGCGGCGGCGGGCGCATCGGGAACGGTCACCGTGAACACGCAGCCGGGTTGCGCCTGGGCGGCGACGAGCACCGTGGACTGGATCACGGCGACGAGCACCGGAAGCGGCAGCGGCACGCTGAGCTACTCGATCGGCGGGAACGGCGCCACGACCGCGCGGACCGGCACGATCCTCGTCGCGAACCAGGGGTTCACCGTGACGCAGGCCGGCGACACGATCTCGGGCACCAACGTGGTGTCGAACCCGGGCTTCGAGTCGGGGGCGTCGGGTTGGGTCGAATCGGCCACCTCGGGGGTCTCGATCATCTACACCGACGGCACCGCAGCGCACACCGGCAGTGGCTATGCCTACCTCGGCGGATACACGAGCGGCACCGATTCGATCTACCAGGACGTGACCATCCCGGCCAACGCCTCCCAGGCGCAGCTCCGGTTCTGGTACCGCATCACGACGAGCGAGTCGGGCAGCTCGCCCTATGACGTCCTTACGGTGGCGGTAGAGAACCGGACCACGGGCGCGCGTCTCGCGACCGTCGTCACGCTCTCCAACGCCGACGCCACCAGCGGCTATGTGCGCGCGGGACCCTACGACCTCTCGGCCTTCAAGGGCCAGACGGTGCGCCTGCGCTTCACCGCCACCAACGACTTCTCCGACACGACCAACTTCTTCGTCGACGACATCTCGCTCTCCGTGGTGACGGGCTCGTCGGCCGCGCCCAACTACACGGCGCTCTGGTGGAACCCCTCCGAATCGGGGTGGGGCATCAACGTGAACCACCAGGGCGACATCCTGTTCGCGACGCTCTTCGATTACGACCTCTCCGGGAAGCCCATGTGGTGGTTCATGTCCGAAGGCCGCAAGCAGGCGGACGGCAGCTACAGCGGCGCGCTCTACGCGGTCCACGATGCGCCGCCGTTCGACGCGCAACCTTTCACGCCGATCAGCGCCGCGGCGAACCTCACGCAGGTCGGCACGATGCGCTTCGCCTTCTCCGGCGCGAGCACCGGCACGCTCACCTACAGCGTGAACGGCATCACGGTCACCAAGTCGATCCAGAAGCAGCCGCTCCTCAGCACGCCGGCCACCTGCACGGGCACCACGGGCAGCCGCGACGGGCTCACGAACTACCAGGACCTGTGGTGGAACCCGGCCGAGAGCGGCTGGGGCATCAACCTCACCCAGGAAGCGAACGTCATCTTCGCGACGCTCTTCGACTACGATTCCTCGGGCAACCCGATGTGGTGGTTCATGTCGAACGGCACCCGGCAGGCCGACGGCTCCTACGCGGGAACGCTCTACTCGGTGCACGGGATGTCGGCCTTCAACGCGCAGCCGTTCACGCCGATCAATCCATCGGCGAACCTGACGGAGGTCGGGAGCATGTCGCTCCGCTTCTCGAACGGAACGACGGGCACGCTCACCTACACGATCGACGGCACGACGGTGGTGAAGCCGATCGTGCGGCAGGTGTTCTCGAGCCCGGTGCCCGCCTGCTCGGGCTAGCGGTCGAGCCGGATGAGGGCGAGGCCGCTCTCGGGGTCGTGCACGCGCTCGAGGTAGCTCGGCGCCTGCGTGAGGATCACCTCGAGGGTCGGCCGCACGCGCGCGGCGAGGAGATGCCCGCCGCACGCCGAGCCGTCGCGCCGTCCGAGCACCGCGTGCGCGTGCACGCGCGCGTTCTCGCCCTCGAAGGCGAGGTCGCCGATGAGCGAGAGCACCTCCACCTGCTCCTTCACCTCGATGCGCTCGTAGTCCTTGCGCTCCCGGTCGAAGTAGCCGAGCGTCGCCTCCCGGAAGGCGCCGATCGCGGTGAAGCTCGCGGCGTGGAAGCCGTGGTCCTTCGCGAATTCCGTGAGCGCGGCGACCGGCTCCTCGCCGCTGTCGAACACCAGCGCGATCACGCGCGGGATGCCGGCGCTCAGCACCTTGGCCCGCATCGCCTTACTCCCGGTGCGGCGCGCGGCGCAGCACCGCGGGCCCCTCGCGACGGACCAGGGTTTCGGGTAGCGCCACGGCTCGCCTCCTCTCGAAACCGGTTCGACAACGCCGGCGCGCCGGGTTCCGGCCGCGCTAGATCTCCTTCATCACCTGCGCGTAGGAGATGACCGCGAAGAGCGCGGTGCCGCCGACGACGTTGCCGAGGAAGGCGGGCACGAGGAAGCCCCCGACGAGGCGGCCCACGCCCATCTCGCCGTCGAGGACCAGCAGGAACGACTCGATGCTGCCCGCGACGATGTGCGCGGCGCCGGAGATCGCGATGAGGTAGGTCATCGCGACGATGACGAGGAACTGCGCGGTCTCCGCGGCCGGGAGGAGCCACACCAGCGCCGCCATGAGGAAGCCCGCGGTGATCGCCTGGAAGAACATGGCGGGCCAGGTCTTGTCCATGGCGTGGCGCGCGATCCCGAGCATGGCGTCGCGCACGTCGGGCTCGAGCACGGGCGTGAACGTGCAGAAGGCCGCGGCGAGGAAGGTGCCGGCGAGGTTCGCGGCGAGGATGATGCCCCACACCCTGCCCATCGCGCCGAGCGCGGCGAGCGAGGGCTTCGCCATGACCGGCAGCACCATCGTGATGGTGTTCTCGGTGAAGAGCTGCTGGCGCGCGAGCACCACCATCAGGAAGCCGACGCAGTAGCCGAAGTCGCGCACCAGCGGCGTCCACGCGGCCTCGGGCAGGTGCGTCTGCACCAGGCCCTGGGCGAGGAGCGAGAAGCTGATCGAGAGCCCCGCGGCGAGCCCCGACCACCAGAGCGAGACCGCCGGGCGCGCCATCTCCTCTTCGCCGGTGGTGCGCACCACCTCGTAGATCACCGGCGTGCGCGGCGCGGCGCGCTCGACGACGTCCTGCTGCTCCTTCTCGATCTTCTCCTCGCGCCGCTCCGCGCGGCGCTGCTCGCGCGAGATCTCGCTGCGCGGGGCGCGCTCGGCGCCGCCGTGGGATCGGGCCATGGGAGGATCCGGCAAAAGCCGGTTGGACAGCACGGCGGCGCGGCGGTTGCCCCGCCGCCGTGCCGGGGCGCTCGCCGTCAGCCGGAAACGCCCGAACCCCTGGCGACGATCAGCCCTTGCGCCGGTTCTTCACGAGCCAGGAATCGACGATGCGCACGATCCCGTCGATCGCATCCGAACGGCGGCCCTTCTGCGCCGCGACCGCCTGCACCAGCCGGTCGACGCGCTCGATGCGCGGCGCGCCGGCGGCGAGCGCGCGGGCGGCCGACGACGGGCTCTCCAGAGAGAGCGCGGCGTTGGCGTACTTCTCGAAGGGCACCATGTCGGCCGGGCTCGCGCCGAGCGACACGCACAGGTCGTTCACCCACTCGTACACGGCGCGCGTCGCGGCGAGGTCGCCGTGCACCGTCTCCTTGATGGAGCGCACGCCGTCGGGCTGCACGCAGCGGTAGTTGCCCGCCATGAGCATCGCCCACTTCGCGAGCGGCACGAACACCGAGTCGTGCACCTTGAGCTTCACCGGCAGCTCGATCTTCTCGCCGTTCACCTCGTAGCGCGCGGCCTCGACGCCTTCGGCGAGCTCGCGCAGCAGCGCGGTGTGCGCGTCGGAGTCGAAGCGCGCCGCCTTGAAGTTGGTCGGCAGGCGCACCTGCAGCACGTTCACCTCCTGGTCCGGCGGGCGGAAGGCCTGCGGATCGGGGCTGCAGAGCGTCATGAGCTTCGGGTCGAAGCGGTCCCACACCTCCGGGTCGCTGTAGGCGTCGCGGCAACGCTGCCGGTCGATGCCCGGGATGCGGGCGAGGTACGGCAGCGGCGGCATGTTCATGATCGACATGCAGGGCACGCCCGACGTCGCGACCGACTGCAGCAGCTCGCGCACGCCGGGCGAGCCGTACTGCGGCTCCTGCATGGCGAGCGCGACGAGGTCGAAGCCGGCGGGATCCACGTTCGTCCCGACCGCCGAGACCTCGCCGGGGAGGGAGCGGGAATTCACCTCGACCAGCCCCGCGCGGCCCCGGACGGGCATGCGCACGATGGCGCCCTTCTCGTTGATGAGCTTCGCCTCGGCGGGCAGGCATACCAGCGTCACGGAGTGGCCCGCGAGCGCGAGCTTCACCCCGAGAAGCGAGCCGTACGAGGCGCCGAGGACCAGGATCTTGCGTTTTGCCATGTCTCCCCCTTGCTTTCGGAAGGCGCGGCGCGCGGCCACCCGGCCGCGGCCTTTCCGGCCAATAGGGAATTGTCCCCTTTCCCGGCGTGGGAATACCACACGCGCAGGCAATGGACCTGCAACGGATTTTCCGGGACGGGGCGGGTAGATCCTTCCCGCAAGCTTTACCGCCCCGTGGGCAGGGATCGGCAGAAAGGGGACGGCAAGCCCGCTCGAGCCGCGAATCGCGGCCTCTTCGGCCGGCACGGGCATTGCAGCGAGGTTTGCTCGCGGCAGGCGCGGCGGCCGCTTCACGGCGCCGCGTGCCGGCCGGATTCGAACAACCCGAGTCGCACACCGAAAGGAATACCACCATGAACTTCCAGAAAACCGCCATCGCGGCAGCCCTCCTGTCGCTTTCCGGCGTCGCGCTGGCCGCGGGGAACTCGTCCTCGTCCAGCCCGTCGTCCCAGTCGTCCCTGCCGTCCTCGTCGAGCCCCACGAGCACCCAGTCGATGGGCAGCGCGTCCGGACAGCAGTCCTCGACCTCGTCCCAGGACCAGGCCACGCCGTCGTCCTCGCAGGACCAGGGCGGCTCGTCCATGAGCAGCCAGGGCGGGCAGTCCACGTCCGCGGGCGGCTCCGAGGTGAAGCAGGCGCAGCAGGCGCTGAAGGACAAGGGCCTCGACGTGGGCGAGATCGACGGCCAGATGGGGCCGAAGACGCAGAGCGCGCTGAAGCAGTTCCAGCAGCAGCAGAACCTGCCGCAGTCCGGGCAGCTCGACCAGCAGACCCTCGCCGCCCTCGGCATCCAGGGAAGCGGCTCGACCAGCAGCTCCGGCACGTCGTCGGAGGGTAGCCAGGGCGCGACCAGCTCCGGCACGTCCTCGCCGAGCAGCAGCCAGAGCTCCATGAGCTCCGGTTCCGCCTCGCCGAGCAGCCAGGGGTCCTCGAGCTACTCGTCGCAGGGCAGCTCCGGCGCGACCGGCTCTTCGTCGCAGCAGAGCCCGTCGAGCAGCACCAAGCAGTAGCGCCAGCGGCCGCGGCGCGGCATCGCCCGCGTCGCGGCTTTACCGCGCGCTCAGCGCGCGCGGAAGGTCACGACCAGCACGTCGCGGTGCGCCTCGCGGCCCGGATCGACGGGTCGCACCGGCGTCACCCCGTGCATCACGCGCGCGTCGTCCACCCACGCCGCGTCGAGCGGCTCGGTGAGCGTGAAGCTGCCGAGCAGCCGGCCGTCGGGCGCGTGGACCGTCGTCGTGCCGCTCTCGATGTTCACGCGGCTCACCAGGAGCACCAGCACGTAATCCACGCCGTCGCGATGCACGCCCTCGGGCGTCGGCTGGCCCATGGCATCGGGCCGCGCCTCGATGCGGAACTGATGGACCTCGATGTGCCAGTCGGAGCGCGGCCGCAGGGCTCCGAACACGCGCAGGCACAGTCCCAGGATGGCGCGGAAGCTCGCGCCCTCCACGACCTCGGGACGGACCGGATCGAACCAGCGCTCGATGCCGCCCACCAGCCGGTTGTACTCCGGCGCCTGGTAATGGGGCTGGTGCGGCTCGCGCCGGAACGCGCGCTCCCCGGCGCGCGCGGAAAGCGTCGCGTGCCGGCGGCGGCGGTAGCGATGGCCCTCGGGAAGCTGCGTGTCGAGCGCGAGGTCGTTCCAGCTCGCCGCGAACGATTCCCAGTCGGCGAGCGGCTCCGCGCCCCCGAGGAGCTCGCGCATGGGCGCCGAAGGCAGCCGCGCGAACCCCTCCTGCGCGATGCGCTCGCGCAGCTGCGCTTCGCCCACGCGCGCGCCTTCGTTCACCGCCGCGGCGCCCGGCTCAGGCACCGCCCTTCCACCCGCCGCCCAGCGCGTTCATCAGGTCCACGGTGTACGACAGGTAGCTCTGGCGGTTCCGGATGTAGTCGAGCTGGGCGGAGTTGAGCGTGCGGATGGCGTCGAGCACCTCGAGGTAGGCCGAGTAGCCCTGGCGATAGCGCAGGTTCGCGAGGCGCAGCGCCTCGCGCGCCTGGCGCAGCCGCTCGGCGAGGTCCTTCTCGGTGTCGGCGGCGGCCTTCACGTTGGAAAGCGCGTCGGAGACGTCGCGGAACGCGTTCTCCACCGTGCGCTGGTACGTCGCCTCGGCCTGGTGGGCCTGCGCCTCC
>DATIVM010000033.1:0-1704 GCA_035465975.1 Usitatibacter sp. | reverse complement strand
CCGGAGAGGCGGGCGCGGTAGCGGGCGACTGCGGACAGGCTGCACTTGCAGGTCGCGACGCCCGAGTGCAGCCAGCCGCACGGGCAGGGGTTGGCGGCTGCGACGAGCAGGAACGAGGCGGGGAGCGTGATCGTGCCCTGGACGCGCGCGATCGTGACCTGGCGATCCTCGAGCGGCTGGCGCATGGCCTCGAGCGTTCCGCGCGTGAACTCGGGGAGCTCGTCGAGGAAGAGCACGCCGTTGTGCGCGAGCGAGATCTCGCCGGGGTGCGGGTTGGCGCCGCCGCCGAGGAGCGCGGCCGCGGAGATCGTGTGGTGGGGTGCGCGGAACGGGCGGTCTTCGACGAGGCCGGTGGCGAGCCCGACCGACGAGTAGATCTTGGTCGTCTCGAGCGCCTGGCCGCGCGTCATCGTCGGCAGGACGGTGGGGATGCGGCGCGCGAGCATCGACTTGCCCGTGCCGGGTGGGCCCGAGAGCAGGAGGTTGTGACCGCCGGCAACGGCGATCTCGATCGCGAGGCGGGCGTACGGCTGGCCGCGCACGTCGGACATGTCGACGCTGAACGCGCGGCGGCGCTTGCGGCGGGTGCTCGCGCGCGAGGGGAGTGGGAGGCTGCCGCCCTGGAAGGCCTCGATCACCTCGCGCAGGTGGCGCGCGCCGTAGACCTCGATATCCTCGACGAGCAGTGCTTCTGCCGCGCACGCATCCGGCACGAGGACGCCGCGCAGCCCGAGATCTCGCGCGAGCATCGCGGCCGCGAGCACGCCGTGGACCTTGCGGATCGAGCCGTCGAGGCCGAGCTCGCCGAGCACGAGCAGGCCATCGAGCTCCGTGCCCGCGTAGGTCTCGTCCGCGATCAGGATCGCGAGCGCGGTCGGCAGATCGAGCGCGCTGCCGGGCTTGCGCAGGTCCGCGGGTGCGAGGTTGATCGTGACGCGCTTGAGCGGCAGCGCGTGGCCGGCCGCCTTGAGCGCGCTGCGGATGCGGACGAGGCCCTCCTTGACCGAGGGCGCCGGGAGGCCGACGACATTGAACGTGGGCAGCTGGCCCGCGACGACACTGCACTCGACATCGACCGGCACCGCATCGATGCCGACCAGCGTGCACGAACGCACTCGCGCGACCATGCAGGGGCCAACAGCACGTCGCGCGCCAACGCCGCGCACACGCCACGATGCGTACTTGGGCGCGCGTGTCCGGCCGAGCGGCCGAAATCCGGCCGGACATCGGCCACCTACAGCTGCAAGGTTTCTTCACAGACGCGTGTCTGGTTGTGAAACGTGCGCTCGCCATCCTGGGTTCGTGAAAGGAGCACTTCGATGATCTGCCTCGCACTCGGACTCGGAATCTTGGGCTTCGCGGCGGCGCGCCACGCGAGGCGCTGTCACCGCGGATACTGCGGCCACGACCACGGCTGGCATGGGGGCTGGCATGGCTGGCACCACCACGATCACTTCGGCGGCGGCTTCGGGCGCCGTGGCCTGTACATGGCGCTCTCGCGCCTCGACGCGACGCCCGCGCAGGAGCGCGCGATCGTCGCCGAGGTCGATCGGCTGCGCGACCGCCTGCGCGGCGCCAAGAGCGGCATCCGCGACGCGCGCCCGGACCTCGCGGCCGCGATTCGCGGCCCGATCCTCGACGACGCGGCACTCGGGGCGGTGCTCGGCCGTGTCGATGCGGCGACCACCGAGGCGCGCGGCGCCG
>DATIVM010000032.1:0-2250 GCA_035465975.1 Usitatibacter sp. | reverse complement strand
GCTCGTCGAGGCGGGCGTGGACGCGATCGTGGTCGATACCGCCCACGGCCACGCGCAGGGCGTGCTCGACCGCGTGCAGTGGGTGAAGAAGAGGTTCCCGCAGATGCAGGTGATCGGCGGCAACATCGCCACCCGCGACGCCGCGAAGGCGATGGTGGACCACGGCGCCGACGCAGTGAAGGTCGGCATCGGTCCCGGCTCCATCTGCACCACGCGCATCGTGGCGGGCGTCGGCGTCCCGCAGGTCACCGCGATCCAGGAGGTCGCCACGGCGCTGCGGGATTCCGGTGTCCCGTGCATCGCCGACGGCGGCATCCGCTATTCCGGCGACATCGCGAAGGCCATCGCCGCGGGCGCCTCCTGCGTGATGCTGGGAAGCCTCTTCGCCGGCAGCGAGGAAGCGCCCGGCGAGATCGAGCTCTTCCAGGGGCGCTCGTACAAGGCCTACCGCGGCATGGGCTCCCTGGGCGCCATGCAGAAGGGCTCGAGCGACCGCTATTTCCAGGATGCCGAGATGAACGCGGACAAGCTCGTCCCCGAGGGGGTCGAGGGCCGCATCCCGTACAAGGGCCCGGTCACCGCGATCATCCTCCAGCTCATGGGAGGACTGCGCGCGAGCATGGGATACACCGGCTGCCGCACGGTCGAGGAGATGCGTGCGAAGGCCGATTTCGTCGAGATCACCTCCGCGGGCATGCGCGAGTCCCACGTCCACGACGTGCAGATCACGAAGGAAGCGCCGAATTACCACGTCGACTGACAAGATCCTCATCCTCGACTTCGGGTCCCAGGTCACGCAGCTCATCGCGCGCCGCGTTCGCGAGACCGGCGTTTATTGCGAGCTCCATCCCTGCGACGTCGACGCGGAGTTCGTGCGCGCCTTCAACCCGCGCGGCATCATCCTCTCCGGCAGCCACGCCTCCGCGACGGAGGAGTCGACGGATCGCGCGCCGCAGGTGGTCTTCGAGATGGGGGTCCCGGTGCTCGGCATCTGCTACGGCATGCAGACCATGGCCGCGCAGCTGGGCGGCGCCGTCGAGCCGGGCAAGGTGCGCGAGTTCGGCTACGCCGAGGTGCGGGTGCGCGGCCACTCCAAGCTCTTCGAGGGCATCCAGGACCGGGTGAACGAGAAGGGCGAGGCCTTCCTCGACGTCTGGATGAGCCACGGCGACAAGGTCGCGGCCATGCCCCCCGGCTTCAAGCTGATCGCGTCCAATCCGGTGTGCCCGATCGCCGGGATGGCGGACGAGGAGCGCCGCTTCTACGCGGTGCAGTTCCACCCGGAAGTGACGCACACGAGGAAGGGCAAGGAGATCTACGCGCGCTTCGTGCACGACATCTGCGGCTGCGGCAAGAGCTGGGACATGCCGGGCTTCGTGCCGCGCGCGGTGGAGCGGATCCGCGAGCAGGTGGGCCGCGACGAGGTGATCCTCGGCCTTTCCGGCGGCGTCGACTCGGCGGTGGCCGCGGCGCTGATCCACAAGGCGATCGGCGACCAGCTCACCTGCATCTTCGTCGACACCGGGCTGCTGCGCCTGGACGAAGGCGACCAGGTGATGGAGACCTTCGCGAAGCATCTGGGCGTGAAGGTTGACCGCGTGGATGCAGCCGACGAGTTCCTCGGCGCGCTCGCCGGCGTAGCGGAACCCGAGCAGAAGCGGCGCATCATCGGCCGGCACTTCGTCGAGGTGTTCCAGCGCGAGGCGAAGAAGATGCCGAACGCGAAGTGGCTCGCGCAGGGCACCATCTACCCGGACGTGATCGAGTCGGCGGGGGCGAAGACCAAGAAGGCGGTGAGCATCAAGTCGCACCACAACGTGGGCGGCCTTCCCGAGACGCTGCACCTCAAGCTCCTCGAGCCGCTGCGCGAGCTCTTCAAGGACGAGGTGCGCGACCTGGGCGTCGAGCTGGGCCTTCCCCGCGAGATGGTGTTCCGCCATCCCTTCCCGGGACCGGGCCTCGGCGTGCGCATCCTCGGCGAGGTGACGCGCGAATACGCCGAGCTGCTGCGCCGCGCCGACGCGATCTTCATCGAGGAGCTGCGCGCCGCGATCACTCCCGAGGGCGTCTCCTGGTACGACCAGGTGGCGCAGGCCTTCGCCGTGTTCCTGCCGGTGCGAAGCGTGGGGGTGATGGGCGACGGGCGCACCTACGACTACGTCGTGGCCCTGCGCGCCGTGCAGACCACCGACTTCATGACGGCGCACTGGGCGCCGCTTCCCTACGACCTGCTCGGGCGCGTCTCGAGCC
>DATIVM010000031.1:0-9518 GCA_035465975.1 Usitatibacter sp. | reverse complement strand
CGCCGGCATCCATCCGCTGCGCAGCGTGGGTCGCATCTCGCTAGCGCGGTGGGAGCGCCTCGCCGCGGCCGTGCGCTCCACGCTCGAGCGGGCACTCGCCGCCGGCGGCACGACGCTGCGCGACTTCGCCTCGGCGGAGGGACACGCGGGCGCCTTCCAGCACCAGCGCGCGGTGTACGGGCGCGAAGGCGAGCCCTGCGTCCGATGCGGCACGCCGATCCGCTCGGTGCGGCAGGGGCAGCGCTCCACGTTCTACTGTCCCGCATGTCAACGCTGAGCGCGACCGGCGCCTGGCCCCTCGCCTCGCGCGCCTTCGAGCGGAGCCTGCGCGACCTGCGGCTATGGCGCGACGCCGCGTGCGAGGCGCTCGCCGACTTCCGCCGCTGGGCGCTCGTCGCCCGGCTCCTCGACGAGCAGGGCGCGGCGCGCCTCGCGCACCTGGAGCGGCGGCTCGCCTCCGACCGCCTGATCCTCGCCTTCGTCGCGGAATACTCGCGCGGCAAGAGCGAGCTCATCAACGCGCTCTTCTTCGCGGGCGCGGGCCACCGGCTGCTTGCCTCGGGCCCCGGCAGCACCACCCTCTGTCCGACGGAGATCGCCTGGGACCCGGCGCGGCCGCCGTCGCTGCGCCTCCTGCCGATCCACACGCGCGAGAGCGAGAAGGCCCTGCGCGAATACATCCACGGCGAGGAGGGATGGACCGAGGTGCCGCTCGATCCCTCGCATCCGGAATCGTTCGCCGCGGCGTGCGAGGCGGTCTCCGAATCCATCGAGGTGGACGCCGCCCACGCGGCGAGCCTCGGCTTCCGCGTCGAGGGCGACG
Organism: Usitatibacter sp.; assembly: GCA_035465975.1. Taxonomy (GTDB): domain Bacteria; phylum Pseudomonadota; class Gammaproteobacteria; order Burkholderiales; family Usitatibacteraceae; genus Usitatibacter. The sequence goes on along the minus strand of DATIVM010000031.1, from coordinate 8,695 downwards.
GACGCGTCCCGATCCCGCGCTGGCGCTACGCGCTGCTCAACATCCCGCACCCCCTGCTCGCCGACGGCCTCGCGATCCTCGACACGCCGGGCCGCGCCGCGCTCGAAAGCGAGCCGGAGCTCACGCTGCGACGCGTGCCCGACGCGGCCGCGATCGTCTTCATGCTGAGCGCGGAGGCCGGGCTCGAGGAGGCGGATCGCGAGCTGTGGAACGAGCACATCGCGCCGATCGAAGGGCTCGAGCGGCTGTCCTTCGTCGTGCTCAACAAGATCGACGCGCTGCGCGAAGGGCGCGGCGATGGGCAGGTGCTCGCCGAGATCGACCGCCAGGTGCGCCTCGCCGCCGAGGCGCTCGGTGTCGATCCCACGCGCGTCTTCGCCCTCTCCGCGCGCCAGGCGCTCGCGGGAACCCTCGGCGGCGATTCCGATGCGCTCCTGCGCAGCCGCATGTACCGGCTCGAGCAGGCCCTCGCGCGGCGCACGGTGCACGAGCGGCGCGCCGAGCACGCCCTCGCGGTGCGCGCGGAGCTGCGCATCGCGATCGGGGAAGCGCGCGCCCTCGCGGCGAGCCGCCTCGCCTACGCGCGCGAGCAGATGGAGGAGATCGCGGCGCTGCAGGGCCGCAACCAGAAGCTGGTGGAGTCCCTCGCGCGCAGGGCCTCCCTCGAGCGGGCGCGCATCGAGCAGGCGCGCGCGCTGGTGATGGGCCTTCGCACGGCGCACAACCGGCACGCGGACGAGCTCTCGCGGCTGCTGGAGCCCGCCGAGGTGCGCGCCGAAGGTCTGCGCGCGCGGCGCGCCGTGCTCGACAGCGCCTTCTCGAGCGGCATCGGCGAGGCGCTCGACGGGTTCTTCGCTGCCGCGCGCTCGCGGATGCAGGCGGCGATCGAGATCATCGAGGAAGCGAGGAAGATGATGGCGAACGTGGGCCGCACCATCGCACGCGACCACCTCATCGACCCGCCGGAGGCCGGCGATTTCGCGACCGACCGCTTCCTCGTGGAGATCGACCGCCTCGAGCAGCGCTGCGCGCGCGATTTCAAGGGCACGGCGAGCCTCGTGCTGCACCGTCGCAAGACGCTGGGCGCGCTCTTCTTCGATACCGTGGCGCTCCAGGTGGTGCGCGTCTTCGAGATCGCCGACCGGGAGGTGCGCACCTGGATGAACGCGTTCATCCGGCCGCTCGAGTCGCACGTGAGCACGCTGCAGGAGCAGGCGAACGGCCGCATCGAGGGCATGGGTCGCATCCAGAACGCCGAGGGCGACCTGGTCGCGCGGCTCGGGGAACTCAAGGCGATCGCGGCGGAGGTGGCCGCGCAGCGCGACCAGCTCGAGGCGCACTTCGAGCGGCTGCGCGCGCTCGCCGAGGCCGAGCCCGAGCGCTCGCTCGCCTAGGGCCTCAATCGCCCTCGGCGGAGGCCTTCTCGCGCTCGAGGCGCTCGTATTTCGCGCGGAGCTCCTCCTGCGTCTCCACGTGCTCGGGGTCGAGCGGGATGCAGTCGACCGGGCACACCTCCTGGCACTGGGGCTTCTCGAAGTGCCCGACGCATTCCGTGCAGCGGCGGAAGTCGATCACGTAGATCTCCTCGCCCATGGAGATCGCGCCGTTCGGGCACACCGGCTCGCAGACGTCGCAGTTGATGCACTGGTCGGTGATCTTGAGGGCCATCGGGTCTTCCGGATCCTCAGCCGGTCTTGGCGTGCCCGGTCTTGTCGCGCATGCGCTGCACCGTGAGCGGATGCACGAACGCGGCGATGTCGCCGCCGAGGACCGCGATCTCGCGCACGATCGTCGCCGAGAGGAACAGGTACTTGTCCGAGGGCGTGAGGAACAAGGTTTCGACACCGGGCGCGAGGCGCCGGTTCATGCCCGCGAGCTGGAACTCGTACTCGAAATCGGAGACCGCGCGCAGGCCCCGCAGGATCACGCTCGCGGCCTGCTCCTTCACGAACTCGGACAGGAGCCCCGTGAAGCCGAGCACGGTCACGTTGGCGTAGGGCGCGAGCACGTCGCGGGCGAGGGCGACGCGCTCGTCGAGCGAGAAGAACGGCCGCTTCGCCTGGCTGTGCGCCACGCCGACGATCACCTCGTCGAAGAGCCGCGACGCGCGCTGGATGAGGTCCTCGTGCCCGTTGGTGATCGGGTCGAAGGTGCCGGGGTAGACGGCGCGCGTGATGGTCATGGCGTGAGCCCGAAAAGCGCATAGCGTACAGCGCCCGCGCGGCCTTCGCGAAGCGCGTGCCACGGCGGGCACGGCTCGATCGGCTCGGCGCTTTCCACGTACACGCGCCCCCTCGGATTGAGCCGCCCGGGAAGCGCGGCGAGCGCCCGGGCCGCGAGGCCGCTCGCGTACGGCGGGTCCACGAAGACCACGTCGAAGCGCTCGCTCGTGCGCGCGAGGTACGCGAGGGCGTCGCCCTCGACGATCTGCGCGCCGGCGGCGCCAAGCTCGCGCGCCGCCGCGCGCAGGGCCGCGGCGACGTGGCGGTCGCGCTCCACGAGCACCGCGCGGGAAGCGCCGCGCGAGAGCGCCTCGAAGCCCAGGGCGCCGCTGCCCGCGAAGAGATCGAGCGCCGCGAGGCCGTCGAGCCTCTGCCCGAGCCAGTTGAAGAGCGTTTCGCGCACGCGGTCGGGGGTGGGTCGCAGCTCCGCGGCGGGAGGGAATCGCACGAGGCGGCTGCGCCAGGCGCCGCCCACGATGCGGACGCGGTTGCGTCCGGGGGGCGCGTTGCGCGCGGTCCGCGGGGCGGTGGCGGTGCGGCGCGCTGCGGTCATCGTCAGGGCATGATACCGTAAAATGTTGGACGTCCCGCCGCGCACATTCCCCATGTTTCCGCTGTTCTCCCGCAAGGACAAGGGCGCTCCCGGCGCCGAGTCCGGCCTGAAGTCTTTCCTCAAGAAGGACCTCGAGCTCACCCGCTCGCGCTGGAAGAAGGCGCTCGACCTCTTCCGGGCCCACCCGAAGATCGACGAGGCGCTCTACGAGGCGCTCGAGGCGCAGCTCATCGAGGCGGACGTGGGAGTGGCCGCCACCGCGAGCCTCGTCGAGCGCCTGCGCAAGGCGCAGCGCGACAAGCGGCTGGAGGACGCCGCGGCGCTGGAAGCGGAGCTCAAGAGCGCGCTCCTCGAGCTGCTCTCGCCGCTCGAGAAGCCCGTCGATGCGCGCCGCGCGAGCCCGTTCGTGATCCTGCTCGCCGGCGTGAACGGCGCAGGCAAGACCACCACCATCGCGAAGCTCACGCGCCTCTTCCAGTCGCAGGGCCTCTCGGTGCTGCTCGCCGCGGGCGACACGTTCCGCGCGGCGGCGCGCGAGCAGCTCGCCGAATGGGGCGCGCGGCACAACGTCACCGTGATCTCGCAGGAACGGGGCGATTCCGCCGCCGTGATCTTCGACGCCATCCAGTCGGCCCGCGCGCGCAGGATCGACGTCGTGCTCGCCGATACCGCGGGCAGGCTCCCCACCCAGCTGCACCTGATGGACGAGATCAAGAAGGTGAAGCGCGTGATGGCGAAGGCGGACCCGGCGGCGCCGCACGAGACCTGGCTCGTGATCGACGCGAACACGGGCCAGAACGCGGTGCGCCAGGTGAAGGCCTTCGACGACGCGCTCGGCCTCACGGGGCTGGTGGTGACCAAGCTCGACGGCACCGCGAAGGGCGGCGCCGTCGCGGCGATCGCGCGCGAGCACCCGGTTCCGATCCGCTACATCGGGGTGGGCGAGAAGGCCGAGGACCTGCAGCCGTTCGACGCGGCCGGATTCGTCGAAGCCCTGTTCGCGTGATCCGCTTCTCGGCCGTCGCGAAGCGCTATCCCGGCGGCCACGAGGCGCTGCGTGGCGTGAGCCTCGACGTCGCCGACGGCGAGATGGTCGCGATCACCGGCCGCTCGGGCGCCGGCAAGACCACCCTCCTCAAGCTCGCCGCGGGCATCGAGCGCGCATCCACGGGGACCGTCCTCGTGCAGGGCCAGAACCTCGGAGCGCTGGGCGAATCGGCCCTCGCGGTTTTGCGCCGCCGCATCGGCTTCGTGTTCCAGGACCACAAGCTCCTCTTCGACCGCAACGCCTTCGAGAACGTGGCGCTGCCGCTGCGCATCGGCGGCTTCCCGCGGCTGGAGTCGGCGCGCCGCGTGCGGGCCGCGCTCGACAAGGTCGGCCTCCTCGACCGCGAGAAGGCGATGCCCGTCGCGCTTTCCGGCGGCGAGCAGCAGCGCCTTTGCATCGCGCGGGCGATCGTGAGCCGCCCGATGATGCTGATCGCCGACGAGCCCACCGGCAACCTCGATGCCGACTACGCGCGGGCGATCGTGGACCTCTTCACCTCCTTCCACCAGGTGGGCGTCACCGTGCTCCTCTCGACGCACGACGAGGCGAGCCTGGGGCGGCTCGGGTGCCGGCGCGTGGCGCTCGCCGCCGGCGCGCTCGCGGAGGAGGGCGCCGCTTGAGCCGGTTCCTGCGCCTGCACGCGAGCGCGCTCGCCGACGCCCTGCGCCGATTGGGCTCGCAGCCCGTGGCCTCGCTCTTCTCGATCCTCGTGCTCGGCGCGGCGATCGCGCTCCCGGTCGTCGCCGCGGTGATCCTCGAGAGCGCCGCGGCCACCGGCGCGGGCCTCGACACCGAGCCGCACGTGAGCGTCTACCTCGCGCTCGACGCGAGCGCCGACGATGCGAAGCGCGTGGAGCAGGCCCTGCGCGGCCAGCCGGACGTCGCCGCGGTGAAGTTCGTCCCGCGCGCGCAGGCGCTCCGGGAGCTGCAGGCGAGCACGCACCTCGCCGAGCTCCTCGCCGCGCTGGACCGCAACCCCCTGCCCGATGCCTTCACCGTTCGGCTGCGCACGACGGACGTCGCCCGGCTCGACGGCGCCCGGGCGGCGTGGAGCCGGCTGCCGAAGGTGGACCAGGTCGTGGCGGACTTCGAGTGGTCCGAGCGGCTGGCGCGCTGGGCGCGCCTCGGCGAGCACGTGCTCGCCGCCATCGGCACCCTGCTCGGCGCGGCGGTGGCGTTCATCGTCGCCCACCTCATCCGCCTCCAGGTCGTGACCCGCCGCGAGGAGATCGAGGTGAGCCAGCTCATCGGCGCCACGGCGGCGGACGTCCGCCGGCCGTTTCTCTATCACGGGGCCCTCCAGGGCTTCCTGGCGGGCGCCGCCGCCCTGGCTCTCGCCGCGGGGTTCGCCGCCTGGGCCACGTATGAGTTGTCAGTGCTTACTCCCGAGTATGCCGCTGAACTGAAGGTGGTTTTCCTCGCTCCCGCCGAGCGGGCGGCGCTCGTGGCCGGAGCCTGCCTGCTGGGGCTCGCCGCCGCCTGGGTCGCCGTCTCCCGGGAGCTGCGCCGGTTCACGGCCGGTCGGTAAAAATGGAACTTCCGGGCGGATTAGCACTCGAATTGGCCGAGTGCTAAAATTCAGACCTTGGAGGAAATGTCCCCGATGACCATGACGCTTCCGGCAACGCTTCCGCCGGTCTCCAGCCTGGAGTCGTACATCCAGGCGGTGAACGCCGTCCCGATGCTCACGCAGGAGCGCGAGCAGGAGCTGGGACGCCGCCTGCGCGACGACAGCGACCTCACCGCCGCCCGCGACCTCGTCCTGTCGCACCTGCGGCTCGTGGTGTCGGTCGCGCGCAACTACCTCGGCTACGGGCTGCCGCACTCGGACCTCATCCAGGAAGGCAACCTCGGCCTGATGAAGGCCGTGAAGCGCTTCGACCCCGAGCGGGGCGTGCGCCTCGCCTCCTTCGCCATCCACTGGATCAAGGCCGAGATCCACGAGTACATCCTGCGCAACTGGCGCATGGTGAAGATCGCGACCACCAAGGCGCAGAGGAAGCTCTTCTTCAACCTGCGCAGCATGAAGCCGACGATGTCCGCGCTCACGCCCAGGGAGATCAGTCAGGTCGCGAAGACGCTCAACGTGAAGGAGAGCGAGGTAATCGAGATGGAGCAGCGGCTCCAGGGCGGCGACGTGCCCCTCGAGCCCTCCCCCGAGGACTCGCAAGAGGAATCCGTGACGCCGATCGCCTACCTCGCCGACTCGGCGGAAGGCCCGGCGGAGACCTACGAGCGCGAGCAGGGCGAGGCGCTCAAGACCGACGGCCTCGCGCGGGCGCTCGAGAGCCTCGACGACCGCAGCCGCCGCATCATCCGCGCGCGCTGGCTCGCCGAATCGAACCCGAAGACGCTGCACGAGCTCGCCGGCGAGTTCGGCGTGTCGGCCGAGCGCATCCGCCAGATCGAGGCGAAGGCGATGCAGAAGATGAAGAAGGAGCTCGCGGCGCTCGTCTGAGGCGCGGCGGCTTCGACGAATCGCGGAAACGGGGCTTCGGCCCCGTTTCCGTTTGCGACGCCTAGGAAGCGAGCAGCGCGCGCAGGTCCGAGGCGATGTCCTCGGGCTTCGTCCCGGCCGGGATCATGACGCGCAGGCGCCCCTCGGGATCGAATGCGAAGACCTGGGAGGCGTGGTCGACGGTGTAGCTCTCCGGCGTCTTGCCGGGGCGGGCCGCCGCGTACACGTGGAAGTCCTGCGTCACGCGCTCGATCGCCTTCTCGTCGCCGCGCAGCCCCAGGAACCGCGGATCGAACGCCGGCACGTATTCGCGCAGGAGCTGCGCCGTGTCGCGCTTCGGATCCACCGTGATGAAGAGGAGCTGCACGCGCGATGCGTCCGCGCCCAGCTTCTTCATCGCCTGCGCGTAGTCCTGCAGCGTGGTCGGGCACACGTCGGGACATTGCGTGTAGCCGAACACCACGAGCACGACCTTGCCGCGGAAGTCCGCGAGCGTGCGCATCTTGCCGTTGAAGTCCTCGAGCTGGAGCGACTGCCCCGCTTCCATCCCGGTCACGTCGACGCCGTGGAACGGCGTCTTCGGCGGGCCGAAGAGCTTTTCGCAGCCGGCGGCCGAAACGAGCAGCGCGCAGAGCGCCGCGGCGGCGAGCAGGCGTGCCGCGTTCACCCGGGCGCGAGCGGCAGGTAATGGTCGACCATCAGCGCCGCGAAGAGCATTGCGAGATAGAAGACCGAGTACGCGAACGTCCGCTTCGCGAGCGCGTCGCTGTAGCGCCGCCACAAGGCGAGCGCGTACGCGAGGAAGACCGCGTCGAGCACGGCGGCCGCGCCGATGTAGAACCAGCCCGCCATGTGCGTCGCGAACGGCAGCAGCGTCGTCGCGACGAGGATCAGCGTGTAGAGCAGCAGGTGCAGCCGCGTGAACTCCTCGCCGTGGGTGACCGGCAGCATCGGCAGGCCGGCGCGCGCGTACTCCTTGCGCCGGTAGAGCGCGAGCGCCCAGAAGTGCGGCGGCGTCCACGCGAAGATGATGAGGAAGAGGAGCAGCGGCTGGAACGTGACGTCGCCGGAGATCGCCGCCCAGCCGAGCACCGGCGGCATGGCGCCGGAAGCGCCGCCGATCACGATGTTCTGCGGCGTGTTCGGCTTGAGGAGCACCGTGTAGATGATGGCGTAGCCGACGAACGTGGCGAAGGTGAGCCACATCGTGAGCGGGTTCACCGCGTGCCAGAGGATGGCGAGCCCGAGGCCGCCCACCACGCCCGCGAAGAGCAGCACCTGCGGCGAGGAAATGGTCCCGGATACGGTGGGCCGGCCGCGCGTGCGCGCCATCACCGCGTCGAGCTTCTGCTCGACGAGGCAATTGAACGCGGCCGCGGCGCCGGCCACGAGCGCGATGCCCACGGTGGCGAATGCGACCCGGTCGAGGGGCGGCAGCCCCGGCGAAGCGAGGAACATCCCGATCACCGCCGTGAAGACGATGAGCGAGACGACGCGCGGCTTGGTGAGGCGCCAGAGCTGCACGCCGAGGCCGGGTTGGCCGGAGAGGGTTCGCTGGAGCATGGGAACCTTCGATTATAAGGGCTCAGCCGATCTGCGACGCACGGAGCAGGCGCTCGAGGTCCCGCAGCATGCCCTTGGGATCGTCCGCCACGCGCCATCGCATCATCACGTTGCCGTTCGGGTCCACCAGGTAGACGTGCGCACGGTCGCCGGCGGCCTGCGGCGTGAGCCCGGCCCCGCGGGGCGCCTGCACCACCTCCATGCCGGGAAACGGCTCGAGCGCCTTGCCGTCCGGCTCGCGCCCGTCGTCCACCACGAAGACCCGCCCCACCCGGCTCGCGTTGCGTCCGAGCGCGAGCCGCACCTGGCGCATCGTCGCGAGCTTGTCCCGGCAGGCGGCGGCGCAGTCGCCGCCGTCGGTCGCGACGAGGATCCAGCGGCCGCGCAGCTCGCGGAAGGAGAACGGCGCGCCTCCGGAGGCGCGCGGGAAGGCGGCCTCGCTCGCCTGGGCCGGCGGGAGGAGCAGCTCCCCGTGGTTCGCCGTCGGCTTCGGATGCGCCAGGAAGAAGTACGCCACGTACGAGCCGAGGATGGGCAGCACGAAGATCGCGACGATCAGGAGGAGCTTCACGCGCGGGCTCACCTTCATGCTGCCCTCCGCAGGTTGAGGCCCACCCACAGGACCGCCGCCGTGGCGGCCAGCAGGAACCAGGTGGCCTGGTATTCGCGATTCTGCTGCGCGCCGGCGTCGGGCCGCTCGCTCACCGCGATGAGGCCCGGCCCCGCGGGATCGGCGAGGATCTCGAAGGGCATCACGGGAAGCCCGCTCCATTCGCGGAAGCGCTCGATCGTGAGGTTCTGGAACACGGAGCCGGTGATCGGGTGGTCCGAAAGCTCGAAGAAGCGCGCCG
>DATIVM010000030.1:0-4308 GCA_035465975.1 Usitatibacter sp. | reverse complement strand
CACGACCGTCACCCGCAGGCTGCCCTGCTCGCCGCGCAGCACCGTCGAGACGAACAACCCGAAGCCGAGGATGCCGAGGGCGACCGCCGCCGTTTCGAGCCCTCCCGCCTCCGGCGCGGTCTCGCCCGGGGCGGCGATGTTGCCCGCGCCGAAGAACGGCAGCGCGGGGTTGAGCTGCGCGATGAGCCACAGGCCGATCAGCACCAGGCCCGCGTCGCCCCACGCGCCGTCGATGAAGAAGCCCTCGCGCCAGCGGCCGAGGTGGCGCGTCACCACGGGATAGAACGGATCGGCGAACGCCGCCGCGCCGAGGAACGCGCCCGCCGTGTTGGCGAGCACGTCGTAGAGCGAGGCGACGCGGCCGGGCAGGAACAGCTGGCAGCTCTCGAGCGCGAAGCTCAGGGCCGCTCCGAAGAGCGCGCCCTTCCACGCGCCGCGCGCGCGCCGCTCGCCGCCCGCCAGGCACAGGGTCGCGAGCACGCCGAGCGGAACGTAGGCGACCACGTTGAGCGCCACGTCGAACGCCACGATGTAACGCGGCTTCGCGAAGAAATCGTGCAGGGCGCCGGGGCCCGGCATGCGCAGGGGGGCGAAGGGATACAGGCTCGCGTAGGCGATCAGGAGCAGCCAGACCGCGAGGGAGCCGCGATACCGGCTCGCGATCATCCGAGCGGCTTGAGCCCCCGGCGATAGATCGACGAGCGCTCCACGTAGTGCTCCGCGATCCAGGTGTTGTTCGCGATCTCCTCGGGCGTGAGCTGGCGGATCACCTTGCCCGGCGAGCCGAGCACCAGCGAGCCGTCCGGGATCGCCTTGCCCTCGGTCACCAGCGCGCCCGCGCCGATCAGGCAGTTCCTCCCGATCACGGCGTTGTTGAGGATGATCGCGCCGATGCCGATCAGCGAGTTCTCGCGGATCGTGCAGCCGTGCAGCATCACGAGGTGGCCGACGCTCACGTTCTTCTCGAGCACCACCGGCACCGCGGAATCCGTGTGGATGACGCTCCCGTCCTGCACGTTGACGTTCTCGCCGAGCGTGATGACGTCGTTGTCGCCGCGGATCGTCACGTTCCACCAGACGCTCGAGTTGCGCTCCATCACCACGGAGCCGATGACGGCCGCGTTGTCGGCCACGAAGCACTCGCCCTTCATCACGGGCTTGCGGTCGTCGAGCTGGTAGATCACCTTTCCTCCGGCATTGCGAACGATGCCGCTATTCTCGCACGTCACATCTGCTTGAACAGGTGCGAGTAGATGCGCGAGACGACCAGCGATTCGTCGCGTCCGCGCACCTTCAGGTGCGCCTGGCCGCGGAAGTCGCGCGTGACGCCGGCGATCGCGCCGGCGTTCACGACCGTCGAGCGGTGGATCTGCCAGAAGGCGTCGGGGTCGAGCCCGGCGAGGAGCTCGCGGATCGGCGTCTTGATGAGCGCCTCGCCCTCGGCGGTCACCACGCGCGTGTACTTCTCGTCGGACTGGAAGTAGAGCACCTCGGAGACGGGGATCAGCCGCAGGTTCTGTCCCACGGTCGCCTTGATCCACTTGAGGCGCTCGCGTCCCGGCTCGAGCTTCTCGGCGAGGCGCGAGAGCACCGCCGTGAGGTCGCGCGGCGCGGTGGCGAGCTTCGATTTCAGCCGCTCGATGGCCACGCCGAGGCGCTCGTCGGTGGCGGGCTTGAGGAGGTAGTCCACCGCGCCCGCCTCGAAGGCCTGGATCGCGTACTCGTCGTAGGCGGTCACGAACACCACGTGGGCGCGGCCGCCCACCACGCGCGCCACCTCGAGCCCGGTCGCCTCCGGCATGCGGATGTCCAGGAACATGAAGTCCGGTGCGCGCTCCTCGAGCGCCTCGAGCGCCGCGGCGCCGTCGCCCACGGCGGCGAGGATCTCCAGCTCGGGCCAGAGCTTCGCGAGCTTCGCCTTCAACTGCTCGCGCAGGATCGGCTCGTCCTCGGCGATGATGGCGGTGGGCATGGCGCGATTCTACGGCGCGGGCGGTGCCGGCGGCGCGGGCGGATTCGCCGCTTTCGGCGGCCCGCTCGCGCGCCGGACCAGCCACCAGGCGAGGAGGCCGAGCAAGACGAAAGGCGCGAGCACGGGGAAGAGGGCGACCAGGACCATGATCGGCACGAAGATGGCGAGCCCGGCGAAGAGGAATCCCAGGCCGTACACGACCGCGGCCACGATGGCGAGCGCCAGCACCACGACGACGAACGCGAGCGTCACGCCCACCGCGCCGATGAGCGCGCCGGGGGCGCCGCCGATGTATCCGTGGCCGACGCGCACGTGCAAGGCGCCGGTGAGGATGCCGACGACCGCGAGGCCCGCGCACACGGCCGCGACGGCGACCAGCACGACGAAGGCGAACGAGAGGCCCTTGCGCCATGCACGCTCCGCGCTGCCGACGGCGGCCATGGTGCGCGCCGCGGCGCTCTTCGGCGCAGCCGACGCGGGATTCGGGGGAGCCGGAGGCGGCGGAGGCGCGGCGGGTCTCGAGGCGGCCGAAGGGACAGCGCCGGCCGACGGCGCCTCGCGCGGCACCTCGAGCGTCGCGCGCACGCCTTGCGGCACGTTCGCCTCGATGACGAGCCGCGCGGCATCGCCATAGAGCGCGGCGAGGCGCTCGCGGATGTTCGCGAGGCCCACGCCCTGCCCCGGCGCCTCCGGCAAGCCGCGGCCGGTGTCGGCGACCGTGACGCGCACCTTCCCGTCCAGCCCATCGGCGGCGATGGTCACCTTGCCGCCTTCGCGCTGCGGCTCGAGGCCGTGCTTGATGGCGTTCTCCACGAGCGAGGGCAGCATCAGGGGCGGAAACGGCGCCGACTCGAGCCCGGGCGCCACCGTGATCTCGAACGCGAGCCGCTCCCCCATGCGCATCTGCAGGATGTTGAGGTACGCGCGCACGAGCTCGACTTCCTGCCCGACCGTCGAGAGCGATTCGCGCATCTTCGGAAGGGCGTTGCGCAGGTACTGGATGAGGTGGCCCGTCATCGCGTTCGCGCGCTGCGGGTCCACCTCGGTGAGCGCCTGCACGCTCGCGAGCGTGTTGTAGAGGAAATGGGGCTCCACCTGCGCCTGCAGCGCCGAGAGCTTCGCTTCCGTCACCTGGCGGCTCATGCGCTGGTAGTCGGCCTCGCGGCGCTCGCTCTCGGCCACGCGCTGCGCCACGCGCGAGCGATCGATGAAGATCTTCGCGACGACCGTCAAAATGAAGAGCGGGATGAAGACGAGGATGAGCGCGCCGCCCACGCCCATCCGGTACAGGTCGGAGCGGATGTTGCTGCGGATCCGCTCGCGCACCTCGGGCGGGAGCGGGGCCACCGGCTGCGCGGAGGGACCCGCGTCGTGCATCTGGATGTCGACGGCGTCCGGCCCGAACGGGGTCACCTTCACGGTGACGTCGCTGTCGGGCTCGCCGGCCGATGGCGGAAGGGACTTCGCGACCGGCGCAGCGGCGGACTTCTCGACGACCGGCGCGGCCGGCGGAGCGGGCGGCGACGGCTTCGGTGCCGCGCTCTTGCCCGGCTCGTGCCGGTCCTCGAGCGCCCGCGACGTCTCGCGGTTCGCTTCGTCGATCGCGCGATGCGCCTCGCGCAGCGCCTCGGCCACGGACTCGCGCGCCTTGGCTCCTGCCTGGCGTGCGTCCTCCCCCGCCTGGCCCACGCGCTGGCGCGCCTTCTCGATCTCCTGCAACGCGCGGTCGAGCTCCTTGCGGTGCGCGGGATCGCGCTCGCGACTGCGCATCTCCATCACGATGCCGCGCGCCATGTCGATCGCGCCTTCCGAGAATGTCGAGCGGATCTCGTTCTTGATCGCGCGCTTCTGCTCGGGCGTGGCGCCGGCGCGCTCGAGCCCGATCAGGTGGATGGGCGTCACCATCGCGACCAGCGCGACGAACGCCACGAACCCCCCGGCGAGCAGGGCCCACCAGGGGGTGCGGTGCAGGACGTCGCTCAGGGACTTCATCTTCGTCACGGGGGAGGTTCAGCCGCCACTTTACGTGCCCATGGCCGCCCGCTCCAACGCGAGGACGGGCGAAATGCAGAAATCGGGGGGCGAAATGGAGGGATCCCCGCCTTCGCGGGGATGACCCGGTCAAGGCCTTCGCGGAGATGACCCGGCTGCGGCCGCTACCCCGCGGCCCGGCCGGGTCACATCTGCTTGAAGAGATGGGTGAAGGCGCGCGAGACGATGAGGGTCTCGCCGTGGCCGCGCAGGCTGATCTCCGCCTGGTCCTTGAGGCCGCGGCGCACCGAGGCGATGTGGTCCACGTTCACGATGGTCGCGCGATGGACCTGCCAGAACTTCGC
>DATIVM010000029.1:0-1703 GCA_035465975.1 Usitatibacter sp. | reverse complement strand
CGTGGCGCGCCAGCTCGCCGCCGGCGAGCGGCGCATCGTCGGCGTGATGATCGAGAGCCACCTCAACCCGGGGCGCCAGGACCACGTGCCCGGCAAGCCGTTGCAGTACGGCGTCTCGATCACCGACGCCTGCCTCGGCTGGGACGATACGGTCGTGCTGCTCGACACCCTCGCCGAGGGCGTGCGCAAGCGGCGCGTCGCGCTGGACGCAGTGGAGGAATGACATGAACGAAGCGAGGCTCGCGAAGGCGAGCGTGAAGACCGTGACGCGCACGGACGACCTGCGCATCTCCGCGGTGCGGGCGCTGATCCCGCCGCAGCTCCTGCTGGAGGAGCTGCCGGTGGACGCCGCCTCGCTCGCGACGGTGACGAGCGCGCGCCAGGCGGTGCATCGCGTGCTGCACGGCGCCGACGACCGGCTGCTCGCGGTGGTGGGCCCGTGCTCGATCCACGACGCGCGGGCCGCGCTCGAGTACGCCGGGCGGCTGCGCGAGGCCGCGGCGCGGCACGAGGCGGACCTCCTCGTCGTGATGCGCGTCTATTTCGAGAAGCCGCGCACCACGGTCGGCTGGAAGGGCTTCATCAACGACCCGCGCCTCGACGGCAGCTTCGCGATCAACGAAGGCCTGCGCCAGGCGCGCAAGCTCCTGCTCGACATCAACCGCCTGGGCCTTCCGTGCGGCACCGAGTTCCTCGACCTCCTCTCGCCGCAGTACACCTCGGACCTCATCGCGTGGGGCGCGATCGGCGCGCGCACCACCGAGTCGCAGACGCATCGCCAGCTCGCCTCGGGCCTGTCGTGCGCCGTGGGCTTCAAGAACGGGACCGACGGATCCATCAAGGTCGCGGTCGACGCCTTGCGCGCGGCAGCCGCCCCCCACGCGTTCATGGGGATGACGAAGACCGGCCAGGCGGCGATCTTCGAGACCGCGGGCAACGAGGACTGCCACGTCATCCTGCGCGGCGGGAAGGCGCCCAACTACGACGCGGCGAGCGTCGAGGCCGCCTCGAAGGAGCTCGCGGCCGCCGGGCTCGCCGCGCGCCTCATGATCGACTTCTCGCACGCCAACGCCTCGAAGCAGTACCAGCGGCAAATCGAGGTCGCGGCGGACGTCGCGCGGCAGGTCGCCTCGGGCGACGAGCGGATCTTCGGCGTGATGGTGGAGAGCCACCTCCACCCGGGCCGCCAGGACCTCGTGCCCGGCAAGCCGCTCGCCTACGGCGTCTCCATCACCGACCCGTGCATCGGCTGGGACGACACCGCGAAGGTGCTCGAAGGGCTCGCGGAGGCGGTGCGCGCCCGGCGCCTCGCGCACGGCGAATGAGCGCCGCGAAGCAAGGGGCCGCGAGGAACGAGTTCCGGATCCTCGGCCGCCGCGAGGGCAGCGACGAGTCGATCCGCTTCAGCCATCGCGGCGTGGAGTTCCACCAGGACTGCTTCCACGTCGTCGCGGGGCTCAACGCGGTCGACACGCGCGATTACACGGAGCGCACGTTCAAGGCGCTGCAGGCGGCGGGGCAGGTGTGCGCGCGCATGGGCGCCTACAAGCCGCGCACGAGCCCCTACTCGTTCCAGGGGTACGGCAGGAAGTGCCTGCCCTACGTGTTCGAGCTCGCGGGCAAGTACGGCATCCGCGTCGTCACCATGGAGGTCACGCGCGACGAGCACCTGGACGAGATCCGCGCGGCGCTGCGCGAGGCCG
>DATIVM010000028.1:0-7545 GCA_035465975.1 Usitatibacter sp. | reverse complement strand
CGAGGTGCGGCCGACGGAGTAGTTCTACTCCGCGGCCACGTCCGGCAGCGCCCGCCGGCGCTCCACGTGGTAGCGCGCGAGCGCCGCGAGGCGGTAGATCGCGTGCACGAGCTTCCCATAAGGCATCGTGACGAACGTCGCGAGCACCATCCCGAGATGGATCGCGAGGAGGCTTCCCATGGCGGCGGTCTCGCGGAACGCGAGGAGCAGGAGGCCGGTGAGCCCCGTGAGGAAGAGCAGCACCAGGAAGGCGACGTCCATGCCCGTCTGCTGGCGGTCGACGAGCTCCGAGTCGCGTTCCTCCTTGAGCCACAGCAGCCCCGCGGGCCCGACGACGAGGCCGATGCCGCCCAGCGTGCCGAGGACCACCGGGACGCTGAGGAACGGATACGGCGCCTTCCAGCCGAAGACGTAGTGGTAGATCGTCGCCACGCACGTCGCGGCGAAGCACAGCAGGAAGCCGTAGAACGTGAGGTGGTGGAAGCGGCGGCGCAGGAACGAGGGTTTCTCGTCGGGGTAGCGGCAACCCTCGCCGCCCCCGCCGAGGTACTTGAGGGTGAACGCGTCGTGGGCCGCCTCCGCCGAGGGGCGCGCGGCGAGCTCGCCCACCCTCTCGCCGGTGTCGCGCCAGAAGCGGACGAAGCCGGCCGCGAGCACGGCGAGCGCCGCGGCGAACACCGGCCCGAAGATCCACACCATGGCGCGGTGCGCAAACAGCGCATAGAAGGAGCCCTGCGCGTCGCTCCACGCGGAGACGAAGCGCCCGCCCCCGGCGCGGCCCGCGATGAACGCGAAGCCGAGGACGAGGGCGATCGCCATGGCGGCCGAGACCGCCGCGCCGTTGCGGGCGAAGAGCGGCGCGGCCGCGCCCGGCCAGGCGTACTTCCGGTACGTCTGCGCGCGCACCTGCGCCATCGTGCGCGGGAAATTCAGCTGGAACTCGTGCGGCGGCGCGTACTGGCAGGCATAGAGGCACGAGCCGCAGTTGTGGCACAGGTTCGCGAGGTAGTGCGCGTCGGCCTCGCCGAACGAGAGCCGCCGCTCGAGCGCCGGGAACGTCGCGCAGTAGCCCTCGCAATAGCGGCACGCGTTGCAGATCGCGAAGATGCGCTGCGCCTCCGCGATGAGGTCGTCGAGGCGACGCCCTTCAGGCCCGGGCACGGCGCGCGGCCTCCTCGCCCGCGATGCGACCGAACGTAGTGCCGATCGCCATCCCGATCCCGGCGAGGTAGCCCTTGCCGAGGATGTTCCCCGCCATGATCTCGCCGGCCGCGCAGACGTTCTCGGCCGGCTTTCCGTCCTCCATCAGCATGCGCGCCCGCTCGTCGATGCCGACGCCGAGGTAGGTGAACGTGATGCCGGGGCGCAACGGGTAGGCGTAGAACGGCGGCGCGTCGATGCGCCTCGCCCAATGCGTCTTCGGCGGCGCGAGGCCTTCGGTCCGGCAGTCGTCGAAGACGGTGTGGTCGAAGCGGCCGGGCCGCACCGCCGCGTTGAATTGCGCGATCGTCTTCTCCAGCGCGGCCGCGTCGAGCGCCAGTGCGGCGGCGAGCTCGCGGATCGAAGCGGCCTTCACCGGCGGGAACACCGGCGGCATGAACTTGCCCATCGACTTCGCGTCGATGATCGAGTAGCCGATCTGGTCCGGCTGCGCCGCGACGAGGCGCCCCCAGATCGCGTAGCGCTTGGGCCAGAAGTCCTCGCCCTCGTCGTAGAAGCGCTGCGCGTGCTTGTTCACCACGATGCCGAGCGACACCGCGTCCACGCGCGTCACGATCCCGCCGTCGTAGCGGGGCGACCGGGCGTCGATCGCGACGCAATGACCCTGCGTGGCATCGCTCACCGCCTTCGCGCCCTTGGCGAGGAGGAGCTTCAGCACCACGCCCATGTTGTAGGGCGTCCCGCGCACGATGAAGTTGTCGGCGGGCGGACCCCAGGCGTCGCGCAGCCAGGCGAGGTTCGACTCGAAGCCGCCGGCCGCCGCGACCACCGCCTTCGCCTTGAGCGCGTGGCGCTCGCCGTGGCGCACCACTGAGGCCGAGGTGAAGCGGCGATCGTCGAACCCGAGGTCGATCACCTCGGTGTCGTACGAGATCTCGACGCCGAGCGCCTCGGCCGCCGCGTAATAGGCGTTCACGAGCGCCTTGCCCCCGCCGAGGAAGAACGCGTTGGTGCGCGCGAGATGCAGCGTCCCGCCGAGCGGCGCCTGGAAGCGCACGCCGTGCCCGATCATCCACGGCACGTGGCGCGCCGTCTCGCGGATGGTCATGCGGGCGAGCTTCTCGTCCGTGAGCCCGCCGGTCACCTTCAGGAGGTCCTGCCAGTACTCCTCCTCGGGATAGGCGTCGCTGAGCGGGCCGAGCGGCCCGTCGTGCATCGTGCGCATGTTGCGCGTGTGGCGGCTGTTGCCGCCGCGGAAGTGCGCCGGCGCGGACTCGACGAGGAGCACGCTCGCCCCCGCGGCGCGCGCCGTGATCGCGGCGCAGAGCGCGGCGTTGCCGCCGCCCAGCACCAGCACGTCCCAGTCGCGCGAAGGGTCGAGGGCCGTCATCGCGCGCTCAGTACTGGTAGCGCCGCAGGCCGCCGTCCACGGGGTACACGGCGCCGGTGATGTAGCCCGCGCGCGGCGAGGCGAGGAACACGGCGAGGTCCGCGAGCTCCCCGGGATTGCCGTAGCGGCCCATGGGAATCTCGTGCTCCGACTGCCACGCGCGGTATTCGGGCGTGTAGTTGCGCAGGATCTGGTCGCTGAGGATGCGCCCCGGCGGGATGCAGTTCACGGTGATGCCGTGGGGGCCCACCTCGCGCGAGAGCCCTTTCGACCACGCCGTGAGCGCCGCCTTCGCGCAGAACGCGCCGTTCACGTTGTCCGGCTCGGACTTCCCGGTGATGTTGATGACGCGCCCCCAGCGCCCCTCGATCATGCCGGGCAGCAACCGGTTGGTGAGCTGCCGATGGCGCGTGAAGTTGAGCGTGAGGGCCTCGTCCCACTGCTCGTCGGTCGCGTCCTTGCCGAAGGCGCGGCTGCCGCCGGCGTTGTTCACCAGGATCTGGATCGGGCCGAGCGCGGCGGTGGACTGCGCGGCGACCGCCTCCACGTAGCCCGCCTCCATCGCGTCGTGGACCACGATGACGGGCGCCGCGGCTCCTTCGGCGGCGAGCTCCGCGGCGAGCGAGTCCAGGTTCTGCCGGCGCCGGCCGGTGATCGCCACGCGCACGCCCTCCCGCGCGAGGCCGCGCGCGATCTCGCGGCCGATGCCGGAGCTCGCGCCGGTGACGAGCGCGGTGCGCCCCTTGAGCTGCAGGTCCATCGTTCCTCCGAAGTGACGGCTAGTAGACGACCTCGACGTTCTTCTCGTCGAGCCACTGGGCGAGCGAGTCGAGGAGCGGCGCGGAGACCTTCACCTTGCAGCTCTCGGGGAGCCGGATGTCGCATTCGCCCTTCGCGTTGCGATACCGGATGGCGACGTGGCACTTCCCGCCGCCGTACTGCGCGAGCAGCGCCTTGAGCTTCGCCGAGTCGGCCTGGCCGTTGATGGACAGCCGCAGAAGGCGCGCGTGCGCCGAGCGCACCTCGGCGAGATCCATGAGGTCGTCGGCGGTGATGCGCAGCCCCCCGGAAAATTCGTCGGCAAAGACCTTGCCGCGCACGACCACCACCTGGTCCTCCTGGATCATCGCGCGCTTCGCCTGGAAGAGCTCGCCGTAGACCACCACCTCCACGCGCGCGGTCGCGTCGTCCAGCGTGAGGATCGCCATGCGGCCGCGCCGCGAGTTGCGCACCTGCACGTCGTGGATCACGCCGGCGAGCATGACGGGCTCGAACTGCGGCGCGAGGCTCGCGAGCGAGGTGCGCGCGAAGCGGCGCAGCTCCTCGCGATACGCGTTGAACGGGTGGCCGGAGAGGTAGAAGCCGAGCGCCTGCTTCTCGTTCTGCAGCCGCTCGCGCTCGCCCCACGGCGCGCACGCGGCGAGCGCGAACGCCTCCTCGGCGCCGCCCGCCCCACCCCCGCCGAAGAGGCTCGTCTGCGCGGCGAACTGCTCGCTCTTCTCCGCCACCTCGATCGCGTCGCCGAGGGAGGCGAGGAGGCTCGCGCGGTTCGGCTCGAGCGAATCGAAGGCGCCCGCCCTGATGAACGCCTCCATCGCACGGCGGTTCACGAGGCGCCGGTCGACACGCCGGCAGAAATCGGCGAGGCCCGTGAACGGCCCGCCGGAAGCGCGCGCGGCGACGATGGAGGCGATCGCGCCCTCGCCCGTGCCCTTCACGCCGCCCAGGCCGTAGCGGATGCGCCTCGGGTCCATGGGCACGAAGCGGTACGTGGAAGTGTTGATGTCCGGAGGCTCGACGGCGAGCCCGTTCGCCGCCGCATCGTCGTAGAGAACCTGCAGCTTGTCGGTGTCGTTCATCACCGCCGACATGTTCGCCGCCATGAACGCCGCGGCGTGGTGCGCCTTGAGGTACGCCGTCTGGTAGGCGACGTACGCGTAGGCCGCGGCGTGGGACTTGTTGAAGCCGTAGCCCGCGAACTTCTCCATGAGGTCGAAGAGCGTCCCCGCCTTCCCCTCCTCGAGGCCGCGCTTCGCCGCGCCCTCGAGGAAGATCGCGCGCTGCTTCGCCATCTCCTCGGGCTTCTTCTTGCCCATCGCGCGGCGCAGGAGGTCGGCGCCCCCGAGGGTATAGCCCCCGACCACCTGCGCGATCGTCATGACCTGCTCCTGGTAGGTCATGACGCCGTAGGTCTCGTCGAGGATCGCCTTCATGCGCGGGTCGAGGTATTCCCAGCGCTGGCGCCCGTGCTTGCGCTCGATGAAGTCCGGGATCAGGTCCATGGGGCCCGGGCGGTAGAGCGCGTTCAACGCGATCAGGTCCTCGAGCCGGTCGGGCTTCGCCTTCATGATCAGGTCGCGCATGCCGCGCGATTCGAACTGGAAGATCGCGACCGTGTTGCCCGAGGAGAAGATGCGGTACGCGGGCGCGTCGTCGAGGGGCACCTTCTGGATGTCGAAATCCTCTTCCCCGAGCGCGCGGATGTTGCGCTCGCTCTCGGCGAGGATCGTGAGCGTGGTGAGCCCGAGGAAGTCGAACTTCACCAGGCCCACCTTCTCGACGTCGTCCTTGTCGAACTGGCTCACGGTGGCGCTCGAGCCGTCGGCGCAGTAGAGCGGCGTGAAGTCGGTGAGCTTGCCGGGGGCGATCAGCACGCCGCCCGCGTGCATGCCGACGTTGCGGGTGAGGCCCTCGAGCGCCCGGGCGAGCGACATGAGCTCCGCCACCTCCTCCTGCTCCTCCACGAGCTGCTTGAGCTGCGGCTCGGCCTCGAGCGCCTTCTCGAGCGTGATGCCGAGCTCGAAGGGCACGAGCTTCGCGATGCGGTCCACCTCACCGTACGGCATGCCGAGGACGCGCCCCACGTCGCGCACCACCGCCTTCGCCGCCATCGTGCCGAACGTCGCGATCTGCGAGACGCATTCGGCGCCGTACTTCTTGCGCACGTAGTCGATCACGCGGTCGCGCCCGTCCTGGCAGAAGTCGATGTCGAAGTCGGGCATCGACACGCGCTCGGGGTTCAGGAAGCGCTCGAAGAGGAGGTCGTAGCGCAGCGGATCGAGGTCGGTGATGCCGAGCGCGTAGGCGACGAGCGATCCCGCGCCGGAGCCGCGTCCCGGCCCCACCGGCACGCCGTTGCCCTTCGCCCAGTTGATGAAGTCGGCGACGATCAAAAAGTAGCCCGGGAAGCCCATCTGCACGATGGTCTTCGCCTCGTACTCGAGCCGCTCGAGGTAGCGCGGGCGTTCCGCGTCGCGCGCGCCGGCATCCGGATAAAGCACCGCGAGCCGGCGCTCGAGCCCCGCGCGCGCCTGGCTGCGCAGGTACTCCTCGATCGACTCGCCGCGGGGCGTGGGGAAATCCGGCAGCCGGCTCTTGCCCAGCGAGAACTCGAACGTGCAGCGGCGCGCGATCTCGACCGCGTTCTCGAGCGCCTCGGGGATGTCGGCGAAGAGCTCGGCCATCTCGGCCTGCGTCTTGAAGTACTGCGCCGGGTGGAATTCGCGCGGCCGGCGGTTGTCGCCGAGGACGTAGCCCTGCGCGATGCACACGCGCGCCTCGTGGGCGCGGAAATCCCCCGGCTTCACGAACTGGATCGGGTGCGTCGCGACCACGGGGATGCGAAGGCGCGAGCCGAGGTTCACCAGCGCCTGCACGGCGGAGGCGCTGCGCACCGGGTCGACCCGCTGCAGCTCGATGTAGTACGAGCCCGGGAAGTCCTCCGCCCACTCGCGCGCGAGCGCCTCGGCCTGGGCGGCGTTGCCGGAGGCGAGCGCCAGGCCCACGTCGCCCGCCTCGCCGCCGGAAAGCGCGACGAGCCCCTCGCAGGCCTTGAGCCACTCGCGCTTCACCTCGGCGCGCCCGCGCCAGTGGTTCTCGGCGTGCGCGCGGGTGAGGAGGTCGCAGAGCCTCAGGTAGCCCGTCCGGTTGCGGACCAGCAGCAGCATCCGGTAGGCGGCGTCGCGGTTGCGCTCGTTGGTGAGCCAGATGTCGCAGCCGACGATCGGCTGCACGCCCTTCGAGCGCGCCGCCTCGTAGAACTTGATGGCGCCGAACAGGTTGGAGAGGTCCGTGATCGCGAGGGCCGGCATGCCGTCGGCCGCCGCGGCGGCCACGGCGTCGTCCACGCGCGCCATGCCGTCCACGATCGAGTATTCCGTGTGCAGGCGCAGGTGGACGAAGCGGGGAGCGGTCATGCGGCTTTCGGCTCGCGGGCGGCGAGCGCCATTTTACCGTCCGGAACGCGCTAGCGCCGTTCGGAAAAGAAGCGCTTGAGCACCGCCCCGCATTCCTCGGCGAGCAGGCCGCCCTCGAAGCGCCCGTGGTGGTTCCACTGGGCGAGCGCGGGAAGGTCTGCGATGCTGCCGCAGGCGCCGGTCTTCGGGTCGCGGGCGCCGTACACCACGCGGGCGATGCGTGCGTGCACCATGGCGCCCACGCACATCGGGCAGGGCTCGAGCGTCACGTACAACTCGCAGCCCGGAAGCCGGTAGTTGCCCTCGGCGGCGGCGGCCTCGCGCAGGGCGACGACCTCGGCGTGCGCGGTGGGATCGGCGGTCGAGACGGGACGGTTGTAGCCGCGCCCGATGACGCGACCGTCCTTCACCACCACGGCGCCCACCGGCACCTCGCCGGCGCGCGCCGCCTCGGCGGCGAGGGCGAGCGCCTCGCGCATGAAATCCTCGTCCGACATCCCTCCGCAGTTTACCCCCATCGCGCGCGGGAGCTCGTCGGGTCCCCGGCGAATGCTACCGGCCGGCTTCCCGACGGAACGGCCACATCCCCAGGCCGCGGAGCGGGGCATCCTGATGGTCCCGGCTGAGCACGCGCGCGGTCCTTGCCGCACTCCAGGTGTTCCCGGTGCGCTGCGGATCGTCCGCGATCTCGAACGCCAGCGAGGCGAGCGCCGCGACGTTGCGATCGAGAACGCGGGAATCGGCCTTGTCGAGCGTATCCGCCGCCGAGTGGCCGATCGCGCCGTAATCCGGCGACCT